>JAUZQP010000079.1 GCA_030950965.1 Mariprofundaceae bacterium | reverse complement strand
GCGGAACAAATTTCAGGTAAAGCTATTTCAGCCTTAGGTTTACGATTGGCTGTTTCTGTAGGGGTCGCAGTGGGCGTGAGTATTGGTTGCTACCGTATTGTCAGCGGTACGGACTTATGGCTCTATATTTTGATCGCTTACACCTGTGTGATGCTGCAAACCCTACATGCGCCGAAAATGATCATTCCTTTGGCGTATGACTCGGGTGGTGTGACGACCTCCACGGTGACAGTGCCGCTTTTAGCTGCGCTCGGACTGGGTTTAGCTTCGACGCTACCAGGGCGTGACCCTGTGATTGATGGCTTTGGTTTGATCGCCTTTGCTAGTGTGTTTCCTATTATTAGCGTACTTTCTTATGCTCAAATAACGACCTGGCTTAATCGCCGCTCAGGAGATGATCATGCACTTTAAGTTATTGATTGCATTGGTTGATAAAAATAAAACTGATGATGTGATGCGTATTGCACGCGAAGCTGGAGCTACAGGTTCGACCATTATTGGCGATGCGCGTGGCGAAGGTTTGAATCCTAAAAAAACTTTTTTTGGGCTAACGCTAGAGACACAGCGTGATATGTTGATGTTTTTGGTGGAAGAGCACCTAAGTCGTCGCATTTTGGAGCATATTTCTCGCGAAGCTGGTTTTGAGGCGAACCCAGGCAGTGGCGTGGCTTTTCAGCTAGATGTGGAAGATGCTATTGGCCTAACATCGCAGATTAGTACATTGATGGAAGAGGTGGAAGATCAGTTATGAGTGAGGGGAATAAAAATATCCTAGACGATAGTGTATTGCGCGTAACAGTACGCGATGTAATGAAAAATAAATTTGACTTGGTGAGTAGCAAAGCCACCGTACGTGAAGCTTTAAATACCATGCGACACGTTGAAACCAAGTGTCTTATTGTAGATAAATATGATGATGGTGATGAATATGGTATTGTCGTGATTGCTGATATTGCCAAGCAAGTGCTGGCTAAAAACCGCTGTGCTGATCGTATGTCAATTTATGAAATTATGACAAAACCTGCTATTACTGTTCACCCCGATATGGACATTCGTCATGCCAGTCGTCTGTTTGCACAAGTAGGGTTGACTCGCGCACCTGTTGTCGATGCTGCAACGCGTGAGGTTATTGGTATTGTGAGTTACACCGATATGGTCATGAATGGTCTATTGCGCTTAGAAGAAAGTTGTCATTAGTAGCTATACTTCATTGATAGTTCAGCCTGAATTATTCACATTGAAATTCCTGTTTGTTACCATAGCCTCAGGGCGCAGCGTTAAAGCTGTGGTCGAATGAATATTCGGGGCGGGAGGGGATATGTTTTTTGATATACATGAGCAACGCAGGTTTGCGCGCTTTGATGTGAGTTTTGATGTTCAGTTATCTTGTTCATTGGAGCTGCCCGATGGCAGTGTGGTGCAGCGACAATACCAAGGTGTAGTCCATGATATCTCCGATGTAGGCTTTCGGATGGAAACAGCGTATTGTGAAGATTTAACCTGTGGTCAACATCTTGACGTGCTGTTTTTTACCCAAGGTAAAGATGCGCTGTTGGATCCGATCAAGGTTGCAGCGACCGTTGTCTGGTTAGAGCGTGATAAGCGGGATGATTCGCGGATGAAGGTCGGAGCTTATTTGAATGAGATACTTGATTTTGATATGAATATAATGAGAGAACTTGGGGCTTCTGCGCCCATGATTGCAGTATAAGCACGATGGTTATGTATGCGTGCGCGAATGATTTTTTAGGAAGAAAAGGGGGTCGCTGTGGGCGTTCTTGAAGGGAAAAAAGGGCTTATTCTTGGTATTGCCAATGATAAGTCGATTGCTTGGGGAGTAACAAAATCATGCCATCGCGAAGGTGCTGAGCTGGGGTTTAATTACTTGGGCGATGCCTTGGAAAAACGGGTTCGTCCGTTGGCAGAATCGGTGGGCTCGACCTTAGTGGAGCCATTAGATGTTTCCGATGATGCCCAGCTGGATGATTTTTTTGCCAAAGTAGAGGCAAAATGGGGCAAGTTGGACTTCTTGGTGCATTCGATTGCCTACGCTGACAAAAACGCGCTCAAAGAGCCGTTCTCGCAAACATCACGACAGGCGTTTCAACAAGCGTTGGATATTTCTGCTTACTCATTTATTGCTTGTGCGCAGCGTGCTGCGCCATTGATGGCAGAAGGCAGCGCCATGTTGACCATGAGTTACCTTGGTTCGGTGCGTGCTGTGCCGAACTACAATGTGATGGGCGTAGCTAAAGCGGCGTTGGAAGCTTCGACCCGCTATTTGGCGTATGATCTAGGCACGCAAGGGATTCGTGTAAATGCTATTTCCGCAGGACCCATTCGCACCTTGGCAGCATCAGGTATCGGCGATTTCCGTACATTGATGAGCAAAGCTGCGCGTGGCTCGATGTTGAAACGCAATGTCACACAAGAAGAGGTCGGTAATGCAGCATGTTATTTGTTGTCGGACTGGGCGTCTGGTGTGACGGGTGAAGTACACTATGTTGACGGTGGTTTCAGTGGTGGTGTTGGGGATCCAGGAGAAGTTTAATGGCTGGTTCAACGTTGGGCGTGATGTTTCGCCTCAGTACCGCAGGTGAATCGCACGGCGCAGGCTTAATGGCTGTGGTCGATGGTTGCCCTGCTGGTATTGTTTTGTCCGAGGCGGATCTACAGCCTGATTTGGATAGACGTAAGCCAGGGCAATCGCGCTTCACCACGCAACGGCGTGAAGCCGATGAGGTGGAGATTATATCTGGCGTGTTTGAAGGTGTGACCACGGGGTGTTCGATTGGTTTGTTGATTCGCAATACCGATCAGCGCAGTCGTGATTATGGTGCGATTGCCGAACAATTTCGCCCTGGTCATGCTGATTTCACCTATTACAAAAAATATGGCCGGCGTGATTATCGCGGTGGCGGTCGTGCTTCAGCGCGGGAAACGGCGATGCGTGTGGCAGCTGGTGCTATTGCGCGAAAAATGCTGACAAGCATGGGGGTGGATGTATTCGGTTGGGTCGATCAAATTGGCACAGTACGCACTGATCCTGCATGGTTTGACCGCGAGCAGATTCACAGTAATCCATTTTTTTGCCCTGATGCACAAGCGGCTTCGGCTATGACTGAGCTGATGGATAATATTCGCCGTCAAGGTGACTCAGTTGGCGCGGCGGTATGTGTGCAAGCCAGTGGTGTGCCTGTTGGTTTAGGTGAACCCGTGTTTGACCGTTTGGATGCTGATATTGCTAAAGCCATGATGAGTATTCCAGCGGTGAAAGGGGTAGAAATTGGTGATGGCTTTGCTTGTGTGACGGCACAAGGGTCAAGCTTCGGTGACTCCATTCGTCAGCAGGGCTTTATGAGTAATCATGCCGGTGGTGTGCTAGGTGGTATCAGTAACGGCGATGATTTACATATACGTATAGCGTTAAAACCCACCTCATCTATCACCTTGCCACGTCAGAGTATAGATATTCATGGTAACGAAGTAGATGTGATCACCAAAGGTCGCCATGACCCTTGCGTCGGTATTCGAGCCGTTCCCATTGCGGAGGCGATGTTGCTTTTGGTCTTAGCCGATCATGTCTTGCGCCATCGCGGTAGTCGTTTGGCAGGCTAAACCGCATCGCTTTCTGCCACTATTAGTCATAACTGTTTGTGTGAATGATTACGTTTGTGTAGTTATGGCGTAGGTTGGGTTGAGGCACGAAACCCAACCTACGTGGCATACCAAGGACGGATGATTTTTCCCTCACCATCAACCTACAAGGTGGTAAAGTGTCAACTACTTTTGGTCGAATATGAAGGATGCCATAAATTTGATACTTAATATTTTCCGGAACCCTTACAACGTTTAATCAACAAAACAGAAGCTCATGAGTTAGGCGTGCTTTTGTTGGGTTTCGTGCCTCAACCCAACCTACATGGCATACCAAGGACGGATGATGTTAACCATAATATTCACCAAGAAAATGAGATGTCTATTGTTCCTAACGTTGCTGCTATTGCCGCAATGGGCAATAGCTTTGACGGCGCAACAAACGAGCTTTCAAGAGGCGAGAGAAGCCCTGCGCAACAACGACCTTACGACCTTCAATCGTTTGTACGCTGGTTTGGAGTCATACCCTCTGCGCCCTTACCTTGATGTTTGGCGGTACTGGAATCACTTGGATGATCGCCGTAACGATAGCCGTGTGGAACGTTTATTGACGGTGTATGCTGCCATCCCTGAAGCTATAGATCTCCGTATTCGCTGGATTAACGCACTGGCAAAGCGTGGGAAGTGGAAGCTTGTCGCTGAGCAAATTGCATTATTACCCAAAGCAAAACACCCTAACCAAAGTATGATGTTGTTATCGCTATGGCATAACGGTCACAAGAAAAAGGCAGTCACGGCTTATCGGCGTTATTGGCGAGCGGTGACGACACCTGATTCGCGCTTGTTACCGATTGATAAGCAGTGGAAAAAAGCAGGACATCCAACGGCTGATGATGTGTGGGCTAGGGTGAACCGTCAGGTCAAGAAAGGGCGTTGGTCAGCAGCTAAAAAAATCGCACAAGCCCTACCAAAACATCATCAAGCATGGCTGAGCTATTGGCAACAGGTACAGAAAGCCCCTGCACGATGGTTGAAAAATCCGCCAAAACGAAGCATGGGAGCCGCTCAGACGGCTAAAATATTAGATGATGGTTTGCGTCGCTTGGGTAAAAAAGAGGTGCTGTTGTCTTGGAAGCTATACCAATCTTTGCGCCCACGCTTAAAAGCTCCACACGATGGAATTTTAATGCGCCATGTTGCATTGCGTGCTGCTTATCAGCATAAACCTCAAGCTATTGCATGGTTGCAACAACTTGCGCCAGCTATGCGTACCGATACTACGCGGACTTGGCCTGCTCGACTGTGGTTACTGCAAAGCAAATGGTCGCAGGCATTAGCCGTGATTGATGCGCTACCGTCACGTATTCGGCGTAAAGAGTCATCACGTTGGCAGTATTGGCGCGCCCGCTGCTTGGCTGAACTAGGGCAGAAAAAACAGGCTATCACGCTTTACCGCTCGTTAGCAGGCGAGCGCGGTTACTATAGCTTCCTTGCGGCTGAGCATCTGCAACAACGTTACCAAATCAATGCCAAGACGCGTACGATTAGCTCCAAAACTATGGCTCGGGTGAAGAAGCTGGCTGGTTTGCAACGTGCTAAAGCGTGGTATGAGCTGGGTCAGTCGGGTAAGGCCAGTCGCGAATGGTCGGCAGGGCTGCGTGGTCAAAATAAAGATGCTTGGTATGCAGCCATGCTGTTAGCTGAACGCTGGAACTGGTCAGAAAAAGCATTACGTGCCGCCAGTCGAGCAGGGGCACATGACCATTTGGATATTCGTTTCCCCATGCCTTTTTATGATGATGTGACGGCAGCTTCTAAACGCAGTCATTTGTCGCTATCGTTATTGTGGAGTGTCATGCGCCAAGAGTCGCTGTTTAATCCCTCTGCAACATCCTACGTTGGCGCTAAAGGTTTGATGCAATTGATGCCGCGAACAGCACGGGCAGTGGCAAAGCATCATCCAAAGGTCGGAAAGCACCCCGATTTAACCAACCCTTCGGTCAATATTTTACTGGGGAGCTGGTACTTGGGTAGTGCGATGGAACGCTTTGATGGACGTACGCCTTTGGCTGTTGCTGCCTACAATGCAGGGCCGCACCGTGTGAGTCAATGGCTCAAGCAAACACCCTTTAAACAGGCCGATGTGTGGGTGGAAGCGATTCCGTTTAATGAAACACGCAATTACGTGCAGCGTATTATGGCATATAGTATTATTTATGACTGGCGTTTAGGGCTACCACAAGTCAGCTTGTTGGAGCGTTTGAAAGGTTAAGGTAACTCGCAATAAATAACCTACCAAAATCGCGCAGGATTTTTGTTCCGCATC
>JAUZQP010000078.1 GCA_030950965.1 Mariprofundaceae bacterium | reverse complement strand
TCAAACTCTACAGGCGGTAAAAAACCGCCCTTTTTACCATACACATGATCGGGCTTTGTAGGGTCGGGGTCGTAGGATTCATCAGGGTTCCAATGGCTGCTGGGAATCTCGGTAATGGAATCCTCACCATCGCGGATATTGCGCCAAAATTGCATTAGGTTTTCAGCCTGCGGAAAAATACCGCCCATACCAACCATGGCTAAGGGGGTGAAATCGGCTTCCGTGGCCGCGTGATGGTTTCCGCTGCTATTCAACTGATTAACTCCTTGATGCTATCCATAGCTAAGGGGGCAAAGGCACGCTCATCGAATGATGGATGCAGCCCCTGCGCACGCCAACACTGTTGGCGTAGCTGCATGGCTGCACCAAATAATAGATTCATCGCGACGGTGGCAACACGGCGTTCCGTCACGGCTTCCAGTGGGCTGCCGTCTACCCATTCATTAAACGCGCCCATCGCGGGGCCGCACCAGATTTGGTAATCCATTTGCCGCGATGGTTCACCAATATTTGCCCACACAGGAGACTGCCCCAAGTACCAACGGAATACCAATGCCATACGGTGTTTCGGGTCGCGTTCGGCACGGGTGACTTGCCTCGGGTCACGGTGGCAGAAATATTCTGCTGTTTGCTGCCACACGGTTTCCAGCGGCATACGGAACCATGTTTTTTCCAGCCTCTGTCGTTCATCGGCAGGAATACTTTCCAAACTGTCGTATTGTCGATACAGCGCGTACAAACGTGCTGCTCGCATGGGGAACATGGTGCCGCGTTTGACCACTTGCACCTGCACACCCATTTCAAACATATCCCCCGACGGAGCCATCGCAATATCGGCTTGCCGTGTTTCTGCCAACAAACGACGCACGGTGTCGCTGCTGCCCGATTCAACACAGGCTTGATGCACCGTACCAACGACAAGATACGCCGCGCCCATCGCATAGGCTGCCGCTGCCGCTGCTGGCGTGGCAATACCACCACCAAGACCGAGACGCAGCTTTTGGTCAAAGCCATATTGCTGCTGCATACGATCTTTTAATGCCAACAGGGTGGGGAATAGGGTTAAGGCGGGACGGTTGTCGGTATGACCGCCCGAATCCGCCTCGGCAGTCACATCTTGCGCCAAGGGAATCTGTGCTGCTAACGCTGCTTGTTCTTGCGTCAACGCGCCACTTGCCACCAATTGCTGCAACATGGCAGCAGGCGGTGGGCTAAAAAACTTGGTGGCTATCTCTTCTCGCGACACTTTGGCAATGATGCGATTGGGCGTAACAATACACCCTTGCGCATCACGGTGAATACCCTGGGTACGGTAATGCACCAATGGCAGGCTAATATCAAGGAAAGCAGAGGCTTCGATTAAACGAAGTTCACGACGCAGGTACAGGTCCACCAAAGCTTCTTCGAGTTGCGGTTCAGCAGGACTGTGAATAAGGTTGCAACCAAAGGGAAATGAACCTGCATGACGCAGTGCAGTAATCGCAGTATCTACCGCATCAATCGGCAAACCAGCCGAGCCAAAAAAGCCCAACATGCCCGCTTCACCCAAGGCGCGCACCAATGCAACGGAGCTAATGCCTTTTGCCATCGAGCCGCCCACATAGCTGTAGCGCACACCCAAGTCATGGCAAAACGAAGGATCGCCCAATTGTTGCACAGGGCAAGGCGGCACAATCGCCGACCACGCCTGCATGGTTTTCACATCCGCTACAGGGTGATGTTCACCCGCTTGCACCATCCATTCGTTATGTTGAGGGAAGAAAAAAAGCGGGTAATCAAGGTTACGTAATAACGTCAAAGAATCGGATTGATTCAATCTGCGTGCTTCCCCCACAGGAGAAAATAGCCCGGAAGGCATAATGGTAAAGGGTTCGCTGGTCAAACAATGCTCTCTTGCGTTGATCCCTGTGTTATGGCTTAGCCGTCATCATACTTGCCCCAGCATGCCCTACTTATTCCACATCAGCCACCCATAGCCTCGCTACGCGCACCTTTTCCGAAATTTGTTGTAGGCAAAGATTCTGTGCAATCATCACGACGATGCATGAATCATGCAGACATAGCCTGTATGACAGATGCACGCCATGACCGAGCCAAACAAGGGGCTTGCCCGATGCATAAACACAATAATCTGATTCTTTTAGAACCGCGCATGTTAGAAAGCTTTTACTATTCGTCCAGTGGAACAAGATTTTTATTTGCATTTTGCATCACATCAACCTACCGATTGATCCGTTATTGCATGCTAAAACGTTAGGTAACGCGCAATAAATAATCTACCAGACTCGTTCCTCTTTTTGCCCAGCATCGGCGTTGTAAAAAAAATCTTACATAGTGGGCTATGCTTTTTGCACCTTGATGCTGAAAAAAAATCCTGCGCTATTTTGGTAGATTATTTATTGCGCGTTGCCTTGAGGGGTTTTCGCATCTACTCCTAACCAGCGTTGTACACTATTTTGATCGAACTTCATCCGCACATCCACATATACACCGCGTGTGGTATAACCTGCCACCGAGAAATCTCGCGCATTGAATCCGTGACCGTTGTAACC
>JAUZQP010000077.1 GCA_030950965.1 Mariprofundaceae bacterium | reverse complement strand
GCGGGCAATACGGGCTCCTTCTTGTTCCAGTAAACGCTGCGAATGCACCATCGTTTTACCTTCGGTGTTGAGCAGGGTGATGTTGAGGCGAATATGTGGCATGCGGTGCAAGACAGGGATGCCCTGTTGTTGTAGCTGGGCAAAAATAGCCGCGCTGTTCAACTCTAAGGTAATATTTTCACGCCCCTCCTGCACCCGTTGCAACACGCTTTGAAGATCGCTGATCAACGGCATGCCAACAGGATTATTGAGCGGTAAAATGCGATTCCACAACTGTGGCAGAGCCTGTTGAATTTTCCCGTCTAAGGTTGCGCTGGCTGTTGCTTTGTTTAATACAATAATAAAACGTGGATCGGCTTGTGCTGATATAGCGAAGCAGCAGAGCAGCATGATGAGGGTGAAAAGTCGAAGCAGGCGAGGCATTATTTTACAATCCGTAATTGAGGACGCCCTGTTTTAGCTCGTTCCTCATCTTCTATTAGAGGTGGACTGGCAGCTTCGTCTTCATCCTCATCATGCTGCGCTTCCAACATATCCATGACGGTGCGCACGACTTCGGGTACAGACTCTTTCCATACGATACCATCTTCCATATTCGTGCCGGGTACATACGAAGCCCAAATAGCATCAAGGGGAATTTCACAGTCGGTGGACTGACCGCCGAAGGAAAAGCGCGAGCGCACGGCATCATCGCCAATCTCAATACGCTGCGGCATACGCATATTGAGCACTAGGTTGACAGCAGGATCGCCTTTGAGGTGCTCAGGCAGTATGACATCTTGGCGCGTGGCATCGACGACAATGTAAATGCGACCTTGTTGCTCAAAATAGCGGCGTAATTTACGTACCTTCGTAGCGCGGGCAAAGTTGATTTCAGCCATGATTTATTGCTGCCTTCGTTGTGCGACAGATTCAGCCAGCATCTCAAGCATGGTAAGCGTGTCAGCCCAGCCGACACAGGCATCGGTGACGCTTACGCCATAAGCAAGGGTGTCAATTGAGCCAACGCTTTGTTGCCCTTCGTTTAAATGGCTTTCAATCATCAAACCCATAATACCCTTGTTGCCAACGGAAATTTGCTGAGCCACATCGCGTGCTACTTCAGGTTGACGGCGGAAGTTTTTGTTGCTGTTAGCGTGGCTGCAATCAATCATGATGCCTGTTTTGACCTGTGCTTCGGCAAGGTCGGCTAGGGCGACCTGCACATGTTCACGGCTATAATTCGGCGCGCTAGAGCCTCCGCGAAGAATAAGGTGGCAATCATCATTTCCAGCGGTGGAAAAGATTGCTGAACGCCCATCTTTGGTGAGCGAGAGGAAGTGGTGACCTTGCTCTGCTGCGCGAATCGCATCGACAGCTACACGGAAGCCACCATCCGTGCCATTTTTAAACCCCATCGGGCAGGAGAGACCCGAAGCCAGTTCGCGGTGTCCCTGGCTTTCGGTGGTGCGCGCACCAATGGCGCCCCAGCTCACTAAATCAGCGACGTACTGTGGCGTAATGAGGTCAAGAAACTCCGTGCCAGCAGGCACGCCCCTATCACTCACATCCAGCAGTAGCTTGCGTGCCATGCGGATGCCATCGTTGATTTCAAAAGTATGGTTGAGGTAGGGGTCGTTGATTAACCCTTTCCAACCAACGCGTGTGCGAGGTTTTTCAAAGTAAATACGCATCACAATATGCAACGAATCAGCGTATTGTTGGCGCACTCCTTTCAGGCGTTCAGCGTATTCCAGAGCAGCGTTGACATCGTGTACGGAGCAAGGGCCTACGACCACCAGTAAGCGGTCATCTTCGCCTTGTAAAATACGATGCGTGTCCGATCTCGCGCCAAAAACGGTGCGTGATGCCGCCTCGGTGACCGGGAGTTCTGCGTGTACCTGTTCTGGTTTTACGACTTCTTTGATACCAGTAATACGCAGGTCATCGGTTTTGTACGGAACAGACATGATGGTTTTAAGTCCTTGATTTATTGTAATGATGGGCTGTTTTTTTAATGATGAAATACGATCATTTTTTAGCCAATTTTTAGTCAAGCCGTGCCTTGGTTAGCAGGCAAGCATGGCGAAGTATCACCGAATTAGGGGCTGGCAGGCAAGTCCACTGCATTAATTTCGCGGTGGCGAGCAGCCATAGTCACGTAATGTTCTGCTGAATGATGCAGGAAATCGCGTTCTTTTTCGCTCAGTGGGCGGCGTTCTTTGGCGGGGCTTCCTGCGTACAAAAAGCCACTGCGTAGCACTTTTCGCTCGGTTACCAACGAGCCTGCTGCCAGCAAGCACCCCTCTTCCAATACCGCTTGATCCATGACGATCGAACCCATACCGACCAAGCAGTAATCTTGAATCTCACAGCCATGCAGCAATACACGATGCCCCACGGTGACACCGCGTCCTACAATACAAGGGCTGACACCGTGTGAGGTGTGCAATACACTGTGCTCTTGTATATTGGAGTCTTCGCCGACATGGATGGCTTCAAGATCGCCGCGCAGCACGCACTGGTACCAAATGCTGGCACCAGCGGCGATGTTCACCTGACCGATAATATCCGCCGATGGTGCAATAAAGGCGGTGTCATTGCAGTACGGAGTGTGCCCACCGAAAGCAGTAATCATTTAGATGGATTTATTCTTAGGCTGCTGTTGCGCCGCGCTTTTCTTGCTGTTTTCATCGACATGTTTGCAACGACCGTTGATAGCACAGCCTTCAGCCAGTGAAATCATTTTATATTCCACATCACCATTGAGTAAACCTGTCGTTCCTACTTTTAGGCTTACTGTAGCAACAACATTGCCGTTGATGGTGCCATGAAGTACCAAGTTAGGGACTTGAATTTCACCAGTAACCACAGCGCCTTCGCTGATAATTAAAGTGCCTTCTTTGGTGGAGTTGATGTTGCCGTTGAACTTACCATCAATGCGAACAGAGCCTTCAAAGGTCAGGTCACCAACGATGGTGGAGTGCGCGCCGATCAGTGTGTCAATGTGCTGGTCACGGCTTTGGTTGTTGTTCGTGTTTGAGCTTTTCCTCAGCATGGTTCTTATTCTCTCCATTCAATGCAAATGATTTTTTTAATAACAGCTTCCCCTTGTTGTCGTACACATGGGCATAAAGCATGTTTCCTGGTGGGGCTGATTGCAGCCACCGTGCCGTTTCGTGCACGAATGTATGGCTTTCAATACGATAAGGCAACTTGTACTTACTATTGGATAATAGAAGTGGCACTTTCTTGCCTTTATGATCTAGGGCAAATAGTTTTACTGAACCACTCACCCAGCGCGGCGTGGTACCGCCGCGTACTAGGGCTAATTCGACATCAAAGGCAGCGTCACCAGCGGGCGTTGCTTTAAATTGTAACAATTGCAGGCTATCGCCTCTGCGCGCTGCCAACAGCGAATCATACAGGTGTAAACGCTCTTGTAGCCCCCTGTAATGTTCTTGCTGGGTCTTAATTTCTTGCTTGAGCATGTTGATTTGCTCATCGCGGATTCCCAGCTGGGTCATGGTATCGTTAGTGTGTGCGCGCATGTCCCGATACAGTCGTTGCAACTGCACATATTGTGGACGGATGCTTTGTTCCTTCCAAAAAGGTTTGTAGTAATTACCTGCAATAAATAACGTGGCAGCAAACACCAGTGTGAGGAGTATCATCGAAGGCCAAAAAAGCATGGGGTAAAACACGCGGTTTTTGGTTGCGGAATGGGCTTTATGGTCAAGCACCATCACTTGCCGTGATTGTAGGAAAAACGCTGTGATACGTCGCATGAGCGAAAGCTTAGCCATGATCGTGCCTTACGGCCATTGCGCATGTAGCGGCAAGGCGAGCGTCTCTTCCAGTCCGAACATGATGTTGGCATTTTGAACGGCCTGCCCTGATGCCCCTTTCATGAGATTGTCTATACATGATACGATCACAGCTTCTTCTTCGCCGCGATGGTTGCGGCCGAGGCAGGCTACGCCTATGTCACAACGGTTGCTGCCTTGTACCCCCTTGGTTGAGGGAAGTTGACCTGTGGGCAACACGCGCACAAACGGGCTAGAGGCATAGCGCTGGGTGAGTAAATCCAGCCATTCATGGGTGCGTTGACCGTTTAAATGCAGCGTGCTCAGCATCCCACGGCTCATGGGTAAGATATGCGGAACAAAGCGAATGTGCGTAGTTTGACCGCCAATGCCTTGCGCCCACTCCTCCATTTCCCAGACGTGACGATGGCGTGGTAAGCCATAGGCGCGAATGCTTTCGTTCGCCTCGCAATACAGCAGCTCTGTTTTGGCAGAGCGTCCTGCCCCTGAAGTGCCGGACTTGGCATCGACAATCACCGTCTGTTCACTATCGAGCAATCCCGCCTGAAGAAGAGGAATCAGTGGTAGCAATACTGATGTAGGGTAGCAACCAGGGTTGGCAACCAAGTTGCTGTGAGCAATCGCTTGGTGATGCCATTCGCATAGACCATACACAGCCTGTGGCAGCAGTTGTGGGTGCGGATGCGTTACGCCATAGGCTGTCGCATAAGTATCCGCCGATTGGTGGCGGAAATCCGCCGACAGGTCGATAACTTTTTTACCTGCCGCTAGCGCTGCGGCAACGGCAGTTGCCGCAGCTGTGTGTGGTAGGGCAGTAAATACCAGTTGAATATCATCAGCTAAGGGTGCATCCGCTGCTTGTAGTCGCATGCTGGCTAGGGGATCGTTGATGCCCGGCAATACCTCATGTAATAATCGACCTGCTTGCGAATGCGCTCCTAGGTGTGCAATGTGAAAGACAGGGTGTTGATCCAGCAGGCGGATCAGCTCGGCACCCGTGTAACCAGTTGCGCCGAGAATAGCGGTGTTAATCATAGTCATGGCGCTATGATAGCGTGACTTTTTTGCTTGTCAGGAATCAATAGCAGACTGTCGATTTATTTACCCTGAATTCTGTAGGTATAGTAGTGTAAATCCCTATGATGATAAGCTTTGCCATGGGTCGCAGGTAGTTGTTGTGTGGTTTAAAAGGGTACAAAACACTTGCTATCAAGCAAGGTAAACGTAGGGTTCGCCGCCACTTTGAAAAGTGAGCCGTGGGCTCGCTTTTTGTTTTTGTGCTTGATGCTATTGCTCAATCATGAAGAAGGACGGCTACCACCTTGGACGTAGAGCAAGAAGAAAATGATTTGGAGCAGCAGATAAGAGCGTTGCTGATGCCGATCATGGAAGATTCTGGTGTAGAAATAATCAGAATTTACCTTGGACAAGGTGGACTCACGCAGACGTTGCGAGTAGTCATTGATCGTCGTGGCGGCGTGGAAACAGGTGAACTGGAGCGGATTAGTCGCGCTTTAGCTTTGCAATTAGATGTGGAAGATCTGTTTCGCGACGAGTACCGCTTGGAGATTAGCTCGCCAGGATTGAGCTGGCCGCTGACAACAGACGCTGATTTTGCGCGTTACCTTGATGATTGGATTTGTGTGGAATTGCATGATGGTCATAGCATAGAAGGGCGTAACGCAGGGTTGCTGGGTGATCAGCTTCAGGTGCAAGAGAAAAATAAAGAAATCATATTGTATCCACGTGCGGATATAAGAAAAGTTAAACGTGCTATTGATTGGGCTAGCGTATCTAAGCGCGGCAAACAGCGCGGGTAAGATGTTACAAACGAGGTTGGCTGACACATGAATGTTGAAATGCTGCAAGTTGCTGATGCCGTTGCTAGAGAAAAATCTGTCGAGCGTGAGCTGGTATTAGAGGCGATGGAGCAAGCTTTGAAAACCGCCGCTCGGCGAACCTATGGTAGCAAAGAGCTGGCGTGTGATATTGACCGTCACACTGGCGAAATCCATCTTTTTCACGTTGTAACCACCGTTGAAGAAGTAGCGGATGAAGAGAACGAAGTGACGCTCGAAGAGGCGCAAACGCGCAATCCTGAGTCTCTAATGGGGGCTGAGTTCCGCGAGGAATTGCCGCCCATTACTTTGGGTCGTATTGCTGCCCAAGCAGCTAAACAGGTGTTGAATCAAAAGATTCGTGAAGCAGAGCGCGCCCGTATTATTGCTGAATTCGAGCCACGTATTGGTGAAGTAATCACTGGTATTGTGAAGCGTGTTGAGCGTAATAACGTGTACCTTGACCTAGGTCATGGTGAAGGCGTGATGTACCGCGAAGACCAGATTCCGCGTGAAGCTTACCGCCAAGGTGACCGCGTTCGTGCCTATTTGCGCGAAGTGCGTACCCAGACGAAAGGGCCTATTTTGTTCTTGTCGCGTACCGATGTCGGTATGTTGCAGCGTTTGTTTGAGCAAGAAGTGCCAGAGATTCAAGATGGCTTGATTACGATTCAAGCCATTGCTCGTGACCCTGGTTCACGCAGTAAGGTGGCTGTTATTTCCAGCGATCCTGGTATTGACCCTGTTGGCTCCTGCGTCGGCATGCGCGGCTCTCGCGTGCAGGCTGTAGTGAATGAGTTGCACGGCGAGCGTATTGATATTATCGAATGGACGGAAAATCCAGCATCATTCGTGGTGAATGCGCTGGCACCCGCTGAGGTTGAGCGTGTGCTTGTCGATGAAGAAAGCAACGTGATTGAAGTAGCGGTTGGTGAAGATAACTTAGCTATTGCCATTGGCCGCAAGGGTCAGAACGTGCGTTTGGCTGCTGATTTGACGGGGTGGAATATTGAAATTATGACCACTGGCGAAGAGCAGCAAAAACGTGGCGAAGAGGTTGAAGCGGCTAAGGTGATGTTTGTGGATCAGCTTGAAGTGAGTGAATCATTCTCTACGACTTTGGTGGAAGAGGGCTTTATCAGCTTGGAAGATATTGCTTACTCTAACGTTGCTGACCTTGCATCGTTGGAAAGTATGGATGAAGCAAAAGCGAGTCTGTTGCAAAATCAGGCGCGCAATCGCCTTTTGGGCGATGCCTTGCAAGAGGTGGATGAGCGTACTGGTGAGGCTCAGCCGTTGAGTGTGCTGCCTCAGATGCGTGATGATTTAGCCGAAGAGCTGCGTAATAAAGGGATTGAAACATTAGATGACTTGGCTGAAGTATCGGTCGATGAGTTAGAGGATGTTGATAGTCTAGCGCAGGAAGAGGCTAAAGCTTTGATTATTGCTGCTCGCGAAGCGTGTGGATGGTTTGACGAAAGTTGATTCGGTGAAAAAAGTTCACCATCAGCGTACCTGTTTTCTGTGCCGTCATAAACATGACGCTGCTGCGATGTTGCGCTTGGTGGTGGACTCGGATGGTGAAATATGGCCAGATGTGTTACATAAAGCACCTGGTCGCGGCAGTTATTTGTGTATGGAGACGGGGTGTTTGGCGCGTTTGAATGATCGTTCTATAGCGCGCTTAAAACGTCATTTCCCTATTCTTAAGGCAAATAAAGCACTGTTGCTCCAACGTTTTAATGCGGCTTTTTCGTTGCAAGCAGAGCGAAGTTTAAGTCGCTTGTTGATAACGGCAGCGTTGGGTAGAGATGCGGTGATGCACAGAATGTGGCATCATGCGCCGCTGCTGGTGATCGTGACCGATCAATCAGGTCAAGCTTTACAGCGGCAAATGGTTGATGCTGTAGAGAAACGGCGAAACGATGGCAAAAAAGTCGAATTATGGTTGGACTTTGATGCTGATATGCTGGCGAAAGTAAGCAAAAGAGAAAAAATTTCGGTTGTGGCGGTACGGTATTGCAAAGATGTAATGCGTCTGCAACAATTTAGCACCTGGTTAGACCAGGTGAAGGAAGCAGGGTAGCGATGGCTAACAAACGCGTGCTTGAATTTGCGAAGGAACTTGGTGTGGAGGTTGCGGATGTCCGTAACGCTGCTGTGCGCTGCAATGTTGCAGTGGCTAGCCCCACAGCCATGCTGAACGATGAGGATAGGAAGCGTATTCGCCTCTCCCTGCAAACGGGAAAAGACCAGTCTGCAGGCAGTGCTAAAACTGTTTCTGTCGGGCGGTCGTCAGCCAATACGGGGAGTCGTCCCGGTGGTCAAAATGAGGGGCGCGGTCGCAGCACTGTGCAAGTGGCTGTGCGGCGACGTCGTGCAACACCGCGTCCAGAAGCACCCGTTAGTGGTGTCGAAAAAGGTGCGCAGTCGACCCCCATAGAGGGGGCTGCGCAGCAAAAAACAGCTGTAGCAGCTAAAAGTCAAGGGGCTTCCCCAGCGAAAAAAACCGTGAATCAAACACCAAGACAGGTGGCTCGACCAACCGTGAAGCCTGCCGTGTCAGGCAAACCAGCAGTGACGCCGCGTAGCCTAACGCCAGCACAACGTGCCATGCAGTCTATGGAGGCTCGCAAGCAGGAAGAGCTTGAAAAACGTAAGGTTGAACGTGCCGAGCGGCGGCAACGGCAGCAGTCACGGCAAGTGACTCCCCAGCAAGGTGAACAGCGCCCTCCTCCTCGTGATGATCGTGCCTCAAGTCATGCCGCGAACCCCGTGAGTCGCCCTGAACAGGGAGGTTCAGCGGGTCAGCAGAGCCGCCCCGAACAACCAAGTCGCCCTGGTCAGCAGAATCGCCCCGGTCAGCAGAATCGCCCTGGTCAGCAGAATCGCCCCGGTCAGCAGAATCGCCCCGGTCAGCAGAATCGTCCCGGTCAACCGAATCGTCCTGGTCAGCCGAATCGTCCTGGTCAACCAAATCGTCCTGGTCAGCCGAATCGCCCTGGTCAGCAGAATCGTCCCGCAGGTAGCGGCCCTCGTACCAGTATGCGGCGTGGCCTTACTCCAGCGCAGATAGCAGCCTCCAAGGCTCCTAGCTCTTCACTGAAGCAAATCGAGAAGAAAATCAGCGATGAACGCGCTGAGCGTCGCCGCGATCAGGCAGCTCAACGTCGCCGCAGTGGTTCTGGTAACGATACACGCCCCAGTCAAGACCGCTCCCCTAATGGTGCAACCATTGGTCAGCGTCGCGCCTCATCGGTAGTGAGTGTCACGCCTTCTGAACCATTCGCGCCTCCTGCTGGTGTTAAAAAACGCCCTTTTGGTGGTGGTCAACAGCAACAGCGTGGTAAACGTCGCTTAACTCCAGCGGAGAAGGCGGCACGTCGTAGTTATGCTGCTAAACGCCATGCGGTATTTACTGATGAGCAAGAAGAGCGGATGGCACGTCTGGCACGTGGCGATCGTCGCCGCAGTGGTGTGACTAAAGATGATGAAGATTTTGTTATCCGTGAAGTAGAGATCACGAACCCTATTATGGTGTCTGAGTTGGCGAGTCGTATGGCTGTCAAAACGGGCGAACTCATCAAGCGTTTGTTTGAAATGGGAACGGTCTTAACTGCCAATGGTAGTCTTGATGGTGAAATTGCAGTGTTGATGGTTGAAGAGTTCGGTCACCGTCCTAAATTGATTAATGAAGCAGCAGTGGAAGACGCATTGATTGAGCGACCTGAAGAACATGAAGAAGAACTTGAACCTCGCCCTCCTGTAGTGGTCGTTATGGGTCACGTCGATCATGGAAAAACCTCTATTCTGGATGCTTTGCGTAAAGCGACCGTTGCCGAAGGTGAAGCGGGTGGTATTACCCAGCACATCGGCGCTTATATGGTGAAACTTGACGATGGCGAACGTGTGGTGTTCATTGATACACCAGGCCATCAGGCGTTTACTGGCTTGCGTGCTCGCGGTGCTAAATTAACCGACGTTGCCGTGCTGGTGGTGGCAGCTGATGATGGTGTAATGCCGCAAACAGTGGAAGCGTTGAATCATGCGAAAGCGGCAGGTGTGCCCATTATTGTGGCGGTCAACAAAATGGATAAAGAGGGAGCTGACCCTGAGCGTGTGATGCGTCAGTTGTCCGAACATGAGCTTTTGTCAGAAGAGTGGGGTGGTAATACCATCTTTGTGAAGGTATCGGCACATACAGGCGAAGGTCTAGAAGACTTGCTGGAAATGTTAGCGTTGCAGACCGAAGTTTTGGAACTGCGGGCGAATCCGAAGCGTCTTGGTCGAGGAGTGATTGTTGAATCCTCGGTGGATCGTGGTCGTGGTCGTGTAGCGACTGTTTTGGTGCAGAACGGTACGTTTAAGAAAGGCGATGTTGTAGTCGCTGGCTCAGTGATGGGCCGCGTGCGTGCTATTGTTGATGAAAATAGTGTGCAGCATCGTACTGCTGGTCCCTCTATACCCTTTGAATTGCTGGGCTTAGAAGACACCGCTGAAGCAGGTTCCGAAA
Source organism: Mariprofundaceae bacterium (assembly GCA_030950965.1). Taxonomy (GTDB): domain Bacteria; phylum Pseudomonadota; class Zetaproteobacteria; order Mariprofundales; family Mariprofundaceae; genus AB-137-C09. Next base: position 3,300 of record JAUZQP010000077.1, on the reverse strand, counting down.
TTGTAGTGGTGGAAAGCGAGCGTCAAGCACGTGAGATTGTCAGCTACCGTAAAGAGAAAGAGCGCTCTCAAAATGCGATGTTGCAAAAACGTGCCTCTATGGATGAGTTGTTTGCTGCTGTACAAAGTGGTGTGATTGAAATGCCCATCGTCCTGAAGAGTGATGTGACCGGTACACTCCAAGCACTTGCTGACAGTATGCCTAAACTCGGTAACGATGATGTGAAGGTCAAGATTATACATCAAGGCATTGGCGGTATTACCGAATCTGATATTATGTTGGCTGCGGCATCCAACGCCATGGTGATCGGTTACAATGTTCGACCTGAAACAAAAGCGAAGAAGTTGGCCACCGCTGAAGGCGTAGATGTTCGTTTCTACCGTGTGATTTATGAAGCACTGGAAGAGATCACTGCTGCACTGGCTGGCAAGCTGGCTCCCACAGAAGTGGAGAAGGTGATTGGTTCGGCTGAAGTTCGCGAAGTATTCCAAGTGCCTAAGATTGGTGCTGTAGCGGGTTCTTACGTGACAGATGGCTTTGTTACTCGCAGTGCTAACGCTCGTGTATTGCGCGAAGGCGTGGTGCTGTTTGAAGGCAAGCTAGCTTCCTTACGTCGCTTTAAAGACGATGTGAAAGAAGTGAAGACGGGCTACGAATGTGGTATTGGTATCGAGAAGTTCAATGATGTTAAAAATGGTGATGTCTTCGAGTTCTTCATCATCGAGGAAATCGCTGCGACTTTGTAAGCAGTGTGGGGGAATCCATGGCTAAAAGTGTAAACCAGCGTTTACAGCGTGATGTTTTGCGCCTGTTGACCGAATTATTGCGCCGTGACGTGGATGACCCCCAGTTATCGATGCTGACGCTGACCGAAGTTGAGATTTCTCATGGTTCTTATGATGCAACGGTTCGGGTGTGTGGCTTTGATGTGCAAGCAGAAGCAGCCAAGTCTATGGTTGGACGACTGAACCGTATGGCACCACACTTTGGACACAGTCTGCGCCGTGCACTAAAGAAGAAAACAATCCCCAAGCTTCATTTTGTATGGGATGAAAGCATGGATAAAACAGCGGATATGATGGCTTTATTGCGCGACATTCGTCATGACTAAAGGCTTTTGCCTCTACCCTGACGTGGATTGGATGCCGATTATTGAGCGGGTATTGCAGGCAAAATCGATTCACTTAATTACTCACCGCTTGCCCGATTCCGATGGTATTGGTTCGCAGATTGCATTGTTCCATGCACTGCAAACTCTGGGTAAGCATGTTGTCATGCATAATTGGGATCCCATCCCACGTATTTGTCGCTATTTACCGCGTGCGGAACTGATTGGTTCATCTATTACCGCGCCCACCCCTAGCTGTGATTTGATGTTCTCTTTGGACGCAGGATCGCTTGCGCGCTTGCATATCTCCGAAGCTCAACGCGATGCAACGACGTTGATTAACATAGATCATCACGTGAGCAATACCCATTATGGTCACCTTAATATTGTGGATGCACGGTATTGCGCTACGGGTGCGATGGTGTTTGATTTGCTCACCGCGATGGAAATACCGCTGACCGCTGCTATGGCGCAAGCACTGTACGCAGCTATCTTGACGGACACCAGTTCGTTTCAGAGTAGTAGTGTTACTGCCGATGTGTACCGCATGGCTGCCTGCTTGATTGATGCAGGTGCTGATGCCGAAGTAGCGGCAGAACATGCTTATGCCAGCCATAAAGTCGAACGTTTTACGCTATTAAAAGAATCACTGAACACGTTAACCTTGCACGATGCACAAGCTTCGGCGTGGATGCACTTGACCATACCCATGTTTGAACAAAGTAGCTGCACCGTGGAAGATAGTGAAGGTTTTATTGAGTACGCACGGAGTATTGCAGTGGTCGATATTACGGTGTTGATGTGTCAGCTATCCATCGATAGTTGGAAGGTTACTTTCCGTGGTAAAAACAGCACCAACGTGGGTGATCTGGCCATTGCCTTGGGTGGCGGCGGTCATCGTTATGCGGCGGGTTGCACACTTGAAGGTTCAGAGTCCTCCATTCGAGCGCAATTGCGTGCTGCTGTTACGCAAGCCTTGGAGCTTCAACGTTCGTGATTTCAGGCATTGTGTTCCTTGATAAACCTGAGGGCTGGACATCACGAAAAGGTGTGGATGAAGTAGCCCACCTCTTTGCCGCACTCCTGCCTGTGCCAGCAGGAAGACGACGTGCGCGTGTGAAAGCAGGGCATGCAGGAACACTGGATCCCTTGGCGACAGGCATGCTACCCATTCTCCTCGGTGAAGCCACGCGTTTCGCTGATATGGGGTTGCAAGCAGATAAATATTACGAAGTGAGTATCGACCTATCGTTGCAAACTGACACGTTAGATACCGAAGGTGTGGTGACCCAACGCTATGAGGGCGAAGCCATTACCCAAGATGCGATTACCGCCGCGCTTGCCTCATGGCGTGGTGTGCAGGAACAGCGACCACCGCATTTTTCTGCCATTCGCATTGACGGTAAACGTGCTTACAGCTTGGCGCGTCAAGGTATAGAGCCCAACATGCCACTGCGTGCTATTCACATCCATCAATTAGAACAAATAGATTATGATTACCCCATGTTGACCTTGCGCGTGCATTGCTCCAAAGGGACCTATATTCGTTCCTTGGCTCGCGATATAGGCGCAGACCTAGGCTGTGGTGGTTGCGTGCGTGTGTTACGGCGCATGGCTACGGGGGAGTGGTCGGCCAGTATGATGCTGTCGTGGCAACAGATTCAGGCGGATCCGATGCAGGCATTACAAGCAACAGCCGTATGGTTGCGCAGTTGGACTTCCATTGATCTGGACGCGGCACAAGCCAAACGTTTCACACAAGGGCAACGTTTGGCTATCATATCGCAGCAAGAAGAAGCCGTGGTGGTGTATGCCGCACAGCAGCTTTTAGGCATGGGCGAGGTGGTCAGTAGTGGCGATCACAGCGTGTTACGACCTAAAAACGTGTTGCCGTCGGCGCAGAAAACCTGGCAACCCTAGGCTGCTGTCCGAGAATAGGAATCGTAGCGAGGGGAACCTATCCGCAGTAGGTCTTTCTATTCTCGGGCAGCCGCCTAGGCTGAATTATTCATGAATCGTCGTGATGATTGCGTAGAACCTTTGTTTGCAACGGATGCCTTGTCGGGAGTAGCGTACCCATGGATACGCTCGACTGACAAGGTGTTCGTTGCGGATAAAGGGGCAAGTAAGGGCGCGACAGTCTTGGTGAATAATTCAGGCTAGTATCCATTGTTTACCCATGCGATGTTTCA
>JAUZQP010000076.1 GCA_030950965.1 Mariprofundaceae bacterium | reverse complement strand
AACAGTGAAGCGTAGGTTGGGTAGAGCGAAGCGAAACCCAACATAACCCCGCTCAACCATTCAAACCATTGCCATGATCAACACAACGCCGTTTAAATCAATGGTGTATGTTATTCGTGTATTGTGTGTATGTGGGTGCGTGGCTTTGTTGGGTTTCGTGGCCTTTTCGGGTTCCGTGGTTGTGTTGGGTTTCGCTTCGCTCTACCCAACCTACGTGCTGATAATTAAGGGAAGTTCTATTTTTACATGTCGTATTTACCCGGGAATTTAGGCAGGATACCATAAATCGTCGTGATGATTGCGAATAAAGGGACAAACAAGGGCGCGACAGTCTTTATGAATAATTCAGGTTAAATCAATAATCGAATCAACTCATTGCGGCAAATAATGCCAGTAGCAGCCAGCTCTAGGGCGTAATCTTGTTTGCTGTACATGCCGCTACGCATCGCCGCCTTTTGCAATATTTGACTATCATCTCCGCGGTTGATGCTGTTACGCATAGCATCATCGACAGCCAAAAACTCATACACCATACGGCGACCACCATAACCCGATTGATGACACTGCGCACACCCTTTTTTATCAAACATCTGCGGCAAAGGCATCACCAACAGATTACGCAGCATCGCCGCCATGTCATCATTATCTGGCGCGCGCACTTTGCAATGGGGGCACAAAGATTTAGCAAGGCTTTGACTGATAATACCCAGCAAGGCTGGTGCTAACAAATAACGCTCAATGCCCAAATCAGTCAAACGCGTAATGCTATCGACAGCACTATTGGTATGCAGCGACGATAGAATCAAATGCCCTGTCAACGCGGCTTCGATACCGATGCGTGCAGTTTCCTCATCGCGCATCTCGCCCACCATGATGACATCGGGGTCATGGCGTAACACATTGCGCAAAATACGAGAAAAACTCAGGCCAATGCGGGCGTTTACCTGAATCTGATTCGCCCCAGGAATTTCGGCTTCAATCGGATCTTCTGCGGTAATGACATGTACAGGATCTTGAATAATCTCCCGAACCAATGCCTGTAGCGTGGTGGATTTACCCGAACCAGTCGGCCCCGTGGTTAAAATCAGACCAAACGGTCGCTTAATCAGTTGCTTAATCAACACACCATCGGCATCGCGCAAGCCTACATCGGTAAAGTTTGGTGCACTTTCACGTAACAGGCGCAACACCAACGATTCACCATAAGCCGAAGGCATACACGACACGCGAAAATCCAAACATAAATGCTCTTTCCTTGCACGTAAACGCCCATCCTGTGGCATGCGTGTTTCGCTAATATCCATGTTCGCCAACAGTTTGAAGCGTGAGGTGATTCGCCGTTGCAACCATCGCTCTAACCCCGACATGCGCACCAACTCGCCATTGATGCGGTATGCCAAGGTTAGCTCATGGCTTTGCGGCAATAGATGAATATCCGAGGCACCATATTTATGCGCATCCAAAATGATTTTATTCACAATACGTATAATCGGTGGCGCATCGACAGCCTTGCTTAACTGCAAGGCTTCCCCGCCCGAACTGGATTGCGCTATTTCGTCCTGTTCCAATGTTTCAAGCCACAGCCAATCGTCATCGTCACTACCAGAAAGCAAGCGTTCAATATGACTGTGAATCTGAGAAGGTGTAGCAATCACCTGTTTCACCCGTTTTTTGGCGTGAAATTTCATATTGTTTTCGGCATCGGTGTACAAAGGATCGGGGATCGCCATGGTGATGGTGGTATCGTCACTCTGAATAGGCAACCATTGGTATTGCCGCACCAATTCAGCATCCACCTCATGAATCGCACTGGCATCAATAGGGTAATCATCTAAATCAATCAAGGTGAGATGGTACTTTTTCGCCAAGGTCGAAGCCAGTTCCAACTCAGTAATCACGCCCATTTCAATTAAAATTTGACCAATCTTTTTGCTACGGTCATGTTGCTGTTGCTTTAAAGCACGCGCCAAGTCCTGCTGGTCAACCAAGCCACTTTCAAGCAAGACCTCTCCCATTTTCTTGGGCATGGTTTGTTGCTTTTGTAATGCCTCCTGTACCACTTCAGGGGTGATGCTCTGATCATTTTCTTGCAAAATTTCGCCAATACGTTGTTCTCGATGGACTTGCTGTATATGAAGAGCCTCTAACACCGCTTCCTTGCTGGCATAGCCCGCATCAAGTAGCATTTTACCAATCAAATCACTGGATTTTTTGGTCGAAATCGCATGGTGGTAAAAAAAGTGGCAGGAAAACTCTGCTAGATTCTGCACAGGGAAGGCATAAAACCCATGCGCTCGATGGAGGCTGTTGGCAGTAATCACGCGAAACACATCGCCATGCAACAATTCGATATGCACTTGCTGCGCATCTTCTGAGGCTGCCAGCGAAACAGGTTGATGTTTCTGTTTGAGAAAAGCAATATGGGCGATATGGTTGGCATGCAAACGACTACTGACCATGGCACTTTGAACTAACGACGTGTGTGCTGTTGCAGGATCGGTAAACAGCTCAATGCTGTCGTCATCGGCAGAAAATGAGCGAATAGTTCCTTGTAAATGTTCACCATTCATCAAGTTCACCGTGACATGGTAGGGAATAGCTTGGGTTCGACGTTCCATGAGGCAAAAGCTTATAGCGAATGCATGAAAATGGCTAATAAATGATACTCAAGAGCCACTTGCGAAGATCTGGGCGGATGAGTTGCAATCCCACCTCGCGTTCATTTTCGAGGAAGAACGAGATGCATGGTGGTTCCATGGATCGAGTTTTGACTCGGAAATGGGGCGAAGTGGGGAAGCAAATCGCCGCTCACGATTTTTGCAAGTGGCTCTAAGTGTTAGGCTATAGTTAATCATCGGAAAGACCTCAGTTTAGGGGTGTGAAAAAGATGCAGGTTTAAGCATGCCCGCGCTTAATAGAAGCTGAACGGCAGCCATCTGGTGGTCGAAACGCGCTTGCACGACAGACGCAGCCGCTTGGTCGAGGCGGGTTTGCGCATCCAGCATGGTATTAATATTTTCCATACCTTGAGCAAATCGCATACGATGAATGCGTAATGATTCTTGAGCCTGTTTTTGCGCTTGTTGACGTACAGACAGACGAGACTTGGTCTCTTTACGCTGACGTAGGGCAGAGCGTACCTGTACAGCAATTTTCTGAGCTTGATCTTTCCATGCTAACATCTGACCTGCCTCATCGGCTTCAGCCGCTTGGTAGGCTGCGCGGTCGGCTCCCCCAGCAAAAATATTCCATTGCAATGCTGCCATCACAGTGGTGTTGCCATGTTGTGGCGTAAAGCTGTTGTTATTCCACTCCTGTGCTACTTGTAACCCCAGTGTAGGGCGGAAGCTTGCTTCAGTACGCTGCTTGGTAGCCCTTAAGACGCTTAGTTGGTGGTGCATAGTCTCTAATTCAGGGCGGTTACTTGCCGCTTGTTGTTGCCAGTACGCTACATTTTTTCTGCCCTGTTCCGTTGCGCTACCTGACCACGGTGCGAGCGCTAAGGGTTGGTGGTTGTCCCATGCCAATAACTGGCGTAGCTGATCTTCGGCATCCTGATAACGATGCTGTGCTTGCGTTACCACGACTTC
>JAUZQP010000075.1 GCA_030950965.1 Mariprofundaceae bacterium | reverse complement strand
ATAAATAATCTACCAAAATCGCGCAGGATTTTTGTTCAGCATCAAGGCGCAAAAAGCAAAGCATAGCTCGCTATGTAAGCTTTTTTTGCAACGCCGATGCTGGGCAAAAAGACAAGCTAGTTTGGTAGATTATTTGTTGCGCGTTACCTTACCCTGATATTCATGAATACTGTTGCGCCCTTACTTGCCTCTTTATCTGCAATGATTCATGAATATCAGGGTAACCTGAATAACTCAGGATAAATATAAACGGTGGTTACGCTTGCCATAATCACCGATAAAAGAGTTTAAATATGCCCACATCCAAAGCCGTCGCTGTTTTCATCGACGTAGAAAATATCCATTATTCATCGCTTAATAATTTTTCTGAAACCCCCAACTGGTCAAAAATCGTCGAAAGCTGTAAACGCTACGGGCGTATTGTATCTATTCAGGCGTTTGGCGATTGGTTGAACTTTTCCAAAGAGCTGCCAGAAATTCAACGCAATGCGATTCAACCCGTATTTGTGCCGTTGTCGCAAGACGGAAAAAGCAGTTTAGATTGCTACCTCACGGTATCGGCGATGAAACTCTTTTTCCAAAATCACGCCCTAGACACCATTATTCTAGCTTCAGGCGACCGTGATTACATCCCTTTGCTTGCCGAGTTAAAAGCACTGGGCAAGCGCATCATCATCCTCGCTGTGCAAGATACTTTATCACAGGACCTCACGCGTATCGCCGACGATGTTATTCCCTACGAAAGCTCTAGCAGCGAAGCGCGCGAAGAGATGAAATACAGTCGTGAAGAAGACATTCGCTTTGTGGTCGAAACGCTGAAATCACTGGAGCAAACCTCGTTTGAAGGGCGTTGGGTTAACCTTGCGACCTTGGGGTTGGAGATGAAGCGGCGCAACCCACAATTTAGCCATAAACATCATGGCTATGGCAAGTTGGTGGAGATGCTTGATGACATCAAAGATGTTGAACTCAGTTATGACAACCATGAAAAAACTATTGCCATGGCACGGATTGCTGCTGACAGTGATATTGCTGTTGAATCGCCGCGTCAATATGGTGAAATTATTAATTTGCACGACACCTTTGGTTTTATTCGCCCTGATGCAGATGATGAAAATATCTTTTTCCATATCAGTAAAGTTGATGATGCCAGCCTTAATGAATTACAACCAGGCACCCGCGTAAGTTACACCTGTTACCGCACACATCGTGGTAATAATGCCGAAAATGTTGTGCTGGAAACAACATCTACCCCAGAAGTAGAAAAAATTGAGGAAGTAGACATAGTAGCAGAAGTAGAAGTAGTGGCGGAAGTAGAAACATGATGCAAGATGATTTTGACCGCATCATGCAAACGATTGGCGCACAGGCAAAAGTAGCTTCTCGGCAACTGCGCACAGCAACCACGGCAGTCAAAAACAACGCGCTCCATGATGCCGCTGATGGCTTTATTCGTGATATGGATGCTATTTTAGTAGCCAATGCCAAAGATGTGCAGGCAGCAAAAGATCGGCAACTGGCTCCAGCCTTGCAAGACCGCCTAGCTTTGAACCCTGAGCGCATTACGGCGATGGCTGACGGCTTGCGTCAAGTCGCTACGCTGCCCGACCCTGTGGGGGCGATTGACCACATGCAATACCGTCCTTCAGGTATTCAAGTGGGGCATATGCGCGTGCCTTTGGGGGTTATTGGTATCATTTACGAATCTCGCCCTAATGTCACCGCCGATGCTGCCGCTCTCTGTTTGAAATCAGGCAATGCAGCGGTGCTGCGTGGTGGTTCTGAATCCATTCACTCCAACCGCGCTATTGCGACCATTTTTCAGCAAGCGTTAGCGCAAGCAAATCTGCCTGCTGAATCGGTTCAATTATTGCAGCAAACAGATCGTGCCTTGGTTGGGGCGATGTTGCGCTGCGCTGATTATATTGATGTTATTGTGCCGCGTGGCGGAAAATCATTGATTGAGCGCGTAAGTGCCGATTCCTGTATCCCGGTGATTAAACATTTAGATGGTATTTGCCATGTTTATATCGATGCGGATGCGGATGTTCATAAAGCGGTAGCCATTGCAGTCAATGCCAAAACACACCGTTACGGCGTGTGTAATGCGATGGAAACTTTGCTCATACATCAACACATCGCAGCAACTGTCCTACCTGAAATTGCGCGTATCATGCAGGAAAAAGGTGTTGAATTACGCGGTTGCGAACGTGCTTGTGCCGTTATACCGGGTATGATTTCTGCTACCGAAGAAGATTGGGGAACGGAATACTTAGCACCTGTGCTGTCGATTCGTGTGGTCGATGATCTTGATGCTGCATTGGCGCACATCGAACGCTGGAGTTCAGCACATACCGAAAGCATCGTTACCGAGCATTACAGCAATGGTCAACGCTTTTTACGTGAGGTTGATTCATCATCGGTCATGTGGAATGCGAGCACCCGTTTTGCCGATGGGTTTGAATACGGCTTGGGTGCTGAAATTGGTATTTCTACCGACCGCTTGCATGTGCGTGGCCCTGTTGGTTTAGAGGGCTTAACCACTCAAAAATGGATCGTTATGGGAAACGGTGAAATCCGCGAGTAGTTGAATCGTAACCATTCACACCCCCCCCACTGGTTTTCCCACCATCTGCGTTGAAAGTGTTCATTTACCCCAGCGTAAACTGCGCGCTTTCGCCTTGATGGCGAAAAAAAAGAGGGCGTGTGAATGATTACAGTGTATGGGTTCTACCACGCCATTTTGTGCGCAAGCGCATCCTACCCTTGAGTTCAAATCCTTGCCATCACACCCAATTTAACACGTTGCTGTTAAAGGATGTCCATCTTAAAAGGGAAGCTGATTAACTGTATCCTGCCTAAATACGACATGGGAAAATATAACTTTCTTAATGATCACCACGTAGGTTGGGTAGAGTGAAACCCAACACAACCACGTACCCATAAATGCCACGCCCCCATACACACAATACACGCATAACATACACCATTGATTTAAACGGCGTTGTGTTGATCATGGCAATGGTTTGAATGGGGTTATGTTGGGTTTCGCTTCGCTCTACCCAACCTACGCTTCACTGTTCATATGGCATTGATCATGTAATGATTCAGGGTCAATATCAAATCATTAACTGTTACATAAGCCCCTGAAAACAGCAAGAAACAGTTCCTCCCCTAAATCCGTTATAATCAGGAAAAGCCTACTGCGGAAACGCTGGGTTTCTATTCACGAACAGCCCCTTAGCCTGAGTTATTCAGGTTAGCTATCCTGACAGAGTGGGTTGCGCCAGCGTGGGTACTTTATGGGTACGCGTAACTTTTGCCCAGGGTGCAATATCTTTTTGAGATGGCGATTGGCTTGGCGTAATTGGCTTAATGTAATGTGATGACGGTGGGCAATCTTCCATAGGCTATCGCCTTGTTTGACGGTGATGCGTTTGCTGTGCTGATGCGAGCGTGACGAAGTCGCCTGTCGGGCATGATTGCTCTGCCACGGTGCATTGTCGGGCAGGCATAGGGCGATGTTGGCAGTGCTCTGGTAGCGCGTGCGTTCCAGTTGCGGATTGTAGCGCAACAGCGTTTCGGCGGATAAATGGGTCGCTTTACTTAAATGTCGGATGTCTAAACCACGCTGCTGCACATAACGCACCGTTTCGGCTTGCGGGAAGATGCGTGTGCCATTGTGCCCTGCATAGGCAAGGCTGAGTATGTTTTTGACGTAGGCTTTGCTGGCGCGTGGTGCAGGCAGGGCATTGAGTCCATCAGCGGGTTGCCAGTCGCCCTCTTTTTTTAAAAATTTAGCCAGCCGTGTAGGGCCGCAGTTGTAGGCAGCCAGTGCCAGCGGCCAATAGGTGAAACGTTCTTGCAACGCCTGTAAATAGCGCGCGGCAGCACGGGTGCTTTTTTCTACATCGCGCAGTTCGTTGAGGTCATCACTGCACTGCAACCCCAAACCGCGTGCTGTGCTTGGCATAAATTGCCATAAACCAGCCGCTCCAGCCGAAGAAACAGCATAGGGGTTGTAACGCGATTCGATAGCAGGGATCACTTGCAACTCAGCAGGCAAGCCCACTTCGTGAAGCACATCAACCACACGACTGCGCACAAAACGTGAATTCTTTGCCACCACCTTCCAATGCGGTGTAGGGAAGCTCTTTTCGGCACGCTGTTCAAGCATGGTTAAGTCATCCTGAGACAAGCCTTGCAGCAGCGAGGGCAGGGGAGGGGGGGGCGCATCAAACGTGATCTGCGGCTGAGTGATGGAGATACGTGGGCGAGGTTCTACCTTTACGGGGGCAATGGCGGCTGTTTTAGGATTGATTTCCACGGGTTTGACCGTTGTCGTTTTATGTTGCGGATGACAGGCGGTAAGGACACTGGCAAAGATGATAAAAAGAGCAATACGAAACATAGTCATCATCCCATATCTAACGGGTCTATAGCAATAAGGCAACGACTTCGTGATAGCAGACAGGTCAACCCATGCTCTCCAAACAATTCAGTCATGACGCTTAAAATTCTCTGCCTGTTCAAAGATTGCTTTATAGACTTCATCCCGATCAATGGGTGGGTAACCCCATTGATCGAGTAGGATGATTAAATCAAATTGCAGTTCGGCTTTAATATTTTCTTGTTTGTTCCAATCAATGTATTTGGCTTTATCGTCAATGACGTTTTTCACCTCTTTGGCGAGCCCAATCAATTTGTCTTTGGGGTAGGTGAAATTGTATTTCTGTGCCAATGAGATCAAAATATCGTAAAAGGATTTTTCTTCAAAGTTGATGCCCATCGCAGCAAAGGACGTCATTTCTTGGCGAAGCTCTTGGTATAAACAGATGATTTCATCGGAGAGATCATCGAGGACACGACTTTGCAGCGTATTGTTTTCATCACGCTCGTTGTATTTTTCAACGATGGCATTCATTTTTTTGCTAAAATCGACACCTTTCACTTGATTGGTTTTTTTAAACGCGCTAATCGCCTTGGCAAGCATCTGTTGCAGCAATTGAAGTTTGGTATTGGGCTGTTTAATCATATCCAGCTTGGCAAGGTAGTCATCATCAAAAATAGCCAGTGTACCGTTTTGGTCTTCACCCATTTTGAAGATTTCTTCCACGCCATCACTCATCAAGGCATCTTTGACCAACTCACGCACTTTGCGATTCATTTGTTCGACATCCGCCGCGCCCCCCGTGGTGATTTTAAAAACAATGCTGCGCACGGCCAAGTAGTAATGGATGTGGTCTTTATGCTTTTGCGTGAGATCCGTGCTGCCCACACAAATATCATAAGCAGCTTTAAGCCGTTTGGCTAAGCCCATAAAGGTTTTTTCAAGCTTCTGTGTTTGCTGCACAAATTCTGCCGAATCTTTCAAACAGTTCAATTGCTCAAGGGGTGTTCCGCTGTCATAAAGTTTGGCATTAAACCGATGAAACAAGGCAGCCAACAAGCTCAGGTGGTCTTTGACGATAATCACGGATTGTTCAATGTCTTCTAAATTTTGTTTTTTATCGTTGGTGTATTGATAAAGGGCATCATTCATTTGTTTTTTAATGCCAATATAATCGACCACCAAACCACTTTTTTTGTTTTCAAACCGACGATTCACGCGGGAGATGGTTTGAATCAAATTGTGTTTTTGCAGGGGTTTATCAATGTAGATGGTATCGAGAAAGGGCACATCAAAGCCCGTTAACCACATATCCACCACAATGGCGATTTTGAAATTGGATTGCGCCTGTTTAAATTGCAGATCCAAGCCTTTTTGCCCCAGTTTATCCCAAAGGATTTTGTCGTCGTCTTGGTTGCGGGTCATAATCATTTTGACCCGCTGCATGGGTTTGACTTTTTTCTGATCGGCGTGGGATAAGTTTGCACCCGTTGCACAGCTTTTGATGTCGTCCCACGCAGGGCGCAGGGCAATCAGTTGTTGGTAGAGCTGATAAGCCACAGCGCGACTACTGCACACAAACATGGCTTTGCCTTTTTGAGTGGTGCCTTCTTCGACGCGATTTTCATAATGCTCGACAAAATCTTTGGCGATGGCTTGGATTCGGTCAGGATCACCGAGAATGGTGGCCATACTGGCCATGACGGTTTTACTTTGATCGATTTGATAGGTGTTGGTGCCAGCGTCTTCACAGACGCTGTAGTATTTTTCGATTTCATTGAGTTGTTGGCTATCGAGCAACACCTTGGCGGCACGGCCTTCGTAAACAATGCCCACGGTAATTTCATCATGCACCGATTCAACCATGGTGTAGCGATCCACGACCTCACCAAAGACCTCAATGGTTGCGTCAATCGGTGTCCCTGTAAAACCCACATAGGTGGCATTGGGCAAGGACTCATGCAGGTATTTGGCAAAGCCATAAGTTTTTTTCACCCCATCATCGCTCATGTGTATTTTTTGTTCTAAATTGACTTGGCTGCGGTGGGCTTCATCCGAAATACAAATTACATTGCTGCGTTCGCTCAATAGTGCCAAATCTTCGCTGAACTTATGAATGGTGGTGAGAAATACCCCGCCACTTTTACGCCCTTTGAGCTGTTGGCGCAGGTGGGCGCGACTGCGCACGCTGACGATGTTCTCATCACCGATAAAGCTTTTGGCATGGGTGAATTGCGCGGATAGTTGTTGGTCTAAATCGGTGCGGTCGGTGATTAAAATAAGGGTGGGACTGCCCAAGGCTACATCTTTCATGAGCAAACGACTTAAGAACAACATGGTATAACTTTTACCACAGCCCGTCGCGCCAAAATAGGTGCCACCTTTACCATCGCCATGCGGTTTCATGTGTTGTTTGATATGGGCAAAGAGTTTGGTTGCGGCGTAATACTGCGGATAACGACAGACAATTTTTTCTTGTTGGCTTGAAACGTCAGGCACATGGATAAAGTTTTGAATCACATCCAACAAACGCCGTTGATCGAACAAACCACCGATCATGGTAAACAGCGAATCAATGCCCTGTTGTTCGAGCACTTCGTCACCTGTGATTTTGTGCCATGCCGCATAAAATTCATAGGCTGCAAAATAAGAACCCATTTTGTTATTCACGCCATCGCTGATCACACAAAAGGCATTGTATTTAAACAGCTCAGGAATATCACGGTCATAGCGCGTGGTGATTTGTGTGTGGGCATCAAAAATCGTGGCCTCTTCACGAATGGCACTTTTAAATTCAAACACCACCAACGGCAAACCATTGATATAAAGAATCGCATCGGGAATCCGCCGTTCATAACCTTGGATTTTCATCTGCGTGACCATGCGGAAGTGGTTGCTCTCGATTTGCTCGGAATCAATGAGCTGGATGTATAAATCTTTTAAACTGACATCATCACGCTTGAGAAAAAAACCATCGGCAAGCCACTTCATGATCGTTTTATTGCTTGCGTAGAGATCCGCCGCGCTGAGGTAGTTCAGCTGGTGTAAAATACGTTCTATCTCATGCGCGGTGATGTGCTCGCTTTGGTAACGGTGCGTGAGAAATTGTACCAAATCATCGCCAATCAGCACATCTTCAGGCTTGCGCTGCAAGTCTTCACCACGGGTGTGTGGGTAGCCCGCTTGAGCGAACAGTGAAATGATGGCTTCTTCTAGTTTTGCTTCGGTGAATTTCATGATACCTCTTATTGACAACGGTATGTTTGCAGTGGCTTTTTGGGCTTACTCAGGCATTAGTCCAACTCGGCGATCAACTGCTCAGCATCGGGAATGCGCAGTTCACCAGAAAGGAGTTT
>JAUZQP010000074.1 GCA_030950965.1 Mariprofundaceae bacterium | reverse complement strand
GCGTAGGGCGGATAAGGCTCCGCGCAGCCGCCAAACTTTTGATGCGCTTTAGACGGATGTTGTAAAATGAGGGTTGGGATTTGAGGCTTATTCTTGTGTTTAAAGCCTTCCGTATGGTTAGCGTTGGCGGCTGCGCGGGGCCCTGTCCGCCCTACAAAAAAAACATTGCCATCCAGCCTCTGACCAACGCTGTACCGTCTTAAAAGGAAAGCCGTTTTTTCGCCATCAAGGCGAAAGCGCGCAGTTTACGCTTGGGTAAATGAGCACTTTCAACGCCGAGGGCGGAAAAATCAGTGGAGGGAGTGAATGATTACGCATAAATCACTACAGGTCGCACCCTGTTTATATGGTCCTTTGTCACCCGCTATGGCCGCGCCACCTGCGGCAGTGGAGTTACCCACCAGCCGTGCTGAAATGGCGGCATTGGGTTGGGATGCTTGCGATGTCGTGATTGTAACAGGCGATGCTTACATCGATCACCCCAGCTTTGGCATGGCAGTGATTGGTCGCGTGTTGCAATCTCAAGGTTTTCGCGTGGGGATTATTGCGCAACCTGACTGGAAGTCCGCCGATGCCTTCCGTGCTCTTGGCGCACCACGTCTATTTTGGGGCGTGACCTCGGGCAATATGGATTCGATGGTCAACCGTTACACCTCGGAACGGCGCATTCGCTCTGATGATGCCTACACACCGCAACACGCCGCAGGCAAACGCCCTGACCGTGCCGTGACGGTCTATGCCCAGCGTTGCCGTGAAGCATTCAAAGGCGTGCCTGTAGTATTAGGCGGCATCGAAGCCAGCTTGCGTCGTTTGGCCCATTACGATTATTGGTCAGATCGCGTGCGCCGCTCGGTACTGATGGATTCTAAAGCGGATATTTTGGTCTATGGCAATGGCGAACGGCAGGTGATTGAAATCGCCCACCGCCTTGCTGCTGGTGAACCGATGCGTGATCTGCGCTGGATTCGCGGCACGGCTGTGATGTGTAACGCTACGCCCGAAGATTGCCATGAAGCCGATGAGCAAGAGGTCGATCAGCCACGGCAACCAAGCGAAAAAACGGCACGTCCCGTATTGCGTCTTCCCTCCTACGAAGCGGTGGTTGATGACACGGTGCTGTACGCCCATGCTTCGCGAATCTTGCACCAAGAAACCAACCCAGGTAATGCGCGTGCCTTGATTCAGCAGCACGGCACACGCCATGTCTGGATGAATCCACCCACCTTCCCCCTATTGACCGAAGAGCTGGATGCGGTGTTTGACCTGCCTTACTCACGCTTGCCACACAGTGGTTACGGTTCGCCCAAAGAGGCAGCGATTCCTGCTTATGAGATGATTAAGCATTCGGTCAACATCATGCGCGGTTGCTTTGGTGGCTGCACCTTTTGTTCCATTACCGAGCATGAAGGACGCATGATTCAAAGCCGTTCGGAAGATTCGATTGCCCGTGAAGTGGCAGCGATTACCGAGCTTTCGCCCAGCTTCACTGGTACGATTTCCGACCTTGGCGGACCAACGGCGAATATGTACCGCTTGGGCTGTAACTCGCCAGAGATTGAAGCTGCTTGCCGCAAGCCTTCCTGTGTGTTCCCCGACATTTGCCCAAATTTAAAAACAGATCACCAACCGTTGATTAAGGTCTATCGCCGCATTCGTCAGATGAAGCGCATCAAGCGGGTGTTGATCGCCTCAGGCGTGCGTTACGACCTAGCCGTGCGTTCGCCTGAGTATGTACGTGAACTGGTGACGCACCATGTCGGCGGTTACCTAAAAATTGCTCCTGAACATACCGAGGCTGGCCCACTGTCCAAAATGATGAAGCCTGACATGCGCAGTTATGATGCTTTCAAAGTCTTGTTTGAGCGTTTTTCTGAGGCTGCTGGCAAAAAGCAGTACCTTATCCCCTACTTTATTGCCGCCCACCCAGGCACGACCGATGAGGATATGCTGCAACTTGCCTTGTGGTTAAAACGTAACAATTACCGCGCCGATCAGGTACAAGCTTTCCTGCCATCCCCGATGTCCACGGCAACGGCGATGTACCATTCAGGGCGCAACCCTTTGCGTCGCATCAGTCGTCACAAAGCGGGTTATACCGAACGGGTATTCACGGCTAAACGTAAAAAACAACGTGATTTACACAAAGCCTTTTTGCGCTACCACGACCCTGTTAATTGGCCCAGCTTACGCACTGCATTGCTGACGATGGGACGCGGTGATTTGATTGGCACAGGGGAGCAGCATTTAATTCCGCCCGAACACGCCAGCCATGTGCCAGCCGAGAAAAAACACGAGCCATGCAAACAGCCTTTTCGTACCCAACAGACGCGCCGCCGTCGCCGATGAGTGCATGTGTCTTCATCACCGCCAGCGATACGGATGCAGGTAAAACATGGGTAACCGAACAACTCAGCCATTTATTGCAGCAGCAAGGGCACGATGCTTTAGCTGTGAAGCCTGTGGTAAGTGGTTACCGCGATGGCGATGATACAGGCGATGTACAACGCCTGCTCCGCGTTCAAGGACTACATAACGCCAGCGACATCAGTTATTACCGTTTCCGCCAAGCTGCCGCGCCACTGATTGCAGCGGCTAGCGAAGGTCGCGAGGTGGTGAACGCACCGTTGCACGCATGGTGTATAGAACAATGCCAGCAGCATGAAACCGTGCTGATCGAAGGTATTGGCGGATTGATGGTTCCGCTCAATACGCAGACCATGGTGATTGATTGGATGCAAAACCTACCGCTCACCCACGTTCTACTCTGTGTTGAATTAAAATTGGGCTGTATCAATCACACCCTACTCAGCGTAGAAGCTTTACAGCGGCGCAACCAGACTCCCGCATGGCTGGTGCTGAATGAACGCCATCCTTTGCCTGACAAGGCGCACACAGCCGCGATGGTAGAAGTTTTGCGCTCCCAGATACCCGCTCAAACCCAGTTGTTACATTGCACAGCCCACAGCTCGCAAGCATTGCAAACGGTTGTAGATGCAATAACACTCACGTAGAAGGCTTTGTGGGCACCCATGATGTCACAACACCCATTACCCCCTCCCTTACACAGCTTCAAATAAGGCATCAACCACCCTTACCGTTGGCACCACAAGTTTTTCATTGCCTATTATCAGCGATGAAGATGGCAAGAGGCTCTACCTAGTGATTGCGCTTATGATACGAATTCAGGTGTGTACATATTTTACCTTTTGCGGCTTTTAAGGCTAAAAATTCGGGTAACTCTTTAAGCTTAACTGGAAGGGTTTAGCAGGCTTTCAACCAATGTAATCCAATATGCCGCCCCGAGCGGCAGGATGTCATCGTTGAAATCGTAACGCGGGTGGTGTAGCAAACCTTCGGTTTTGGCCGTGCCACCACCCAGCCAGATATAGCAGCCCGGTTTTTGTTGCAGCATAAAGGCGAA
>JAUZQP010000073.1 GCA_030950965.1 Mariprofundaceae bacterium | reverse complement strand
CATGCCTGCGGCAACGTGCATCAAACCTGAGTCATTGCACAGCAATAAGCGGCAAATACTCAATAATTGCAATGCTTGGGTTAAATTAGTGTGACCACAGCCATTCCACGAGGGAGCACTGCAATCAACAAGGCAGGAATCACCAATGGCGGATTCTTCGTTCATACCCAGCACTACGATATGCCAGCCATCTTGAGAAAGTTGCTGTAAAATATAACGGTAGGCTTCATCAGGGTAACGTTTGGCACCACCAAATTGAGCACCAGGGGCGACACAAATCAACCGCTGTGGATTCAACCCTTGTGCACTAGCTAAATCACGCGCTGCTTGCCGCTGCTCATCATTTACGCACAGTGCAACAGCTTCATCGTCGTCGGCAGGAATCCCTGCTTGACGCACCAAATTTAAAAAATAACGACGGTGGTGGTCGTGCGCCATGTCAAAGTGTGGCTGATAGGCTGGGCGTAGCAATATACCACGTCCATCGTGGGCGAAGCCATGACGCTGGGGAATCCTCGCCCGAAACGCCTGCCAAGCGGCACTAAAACTGTTGCGTAATATATAGACTTCATCTGCTTTCGCTTGGCGGCAATCATCGCTGTATTGTGCTGTGCCCAGGTCCAAAAAAGGGAGTAGGTCGCGCAACCATGAGCGACCACTGACATACAAACATGCTGAAGGATCATGGCGAGCAATAGCGCGCATGGCTGGCTGTGCCATGATGACATCGCCCAACCAGTTCGGCGGTAAAATTAAACGACAGTGTTGTACTTCTTCCGTCATGTGGACAAAGGGCGACAAACAAAAAATGATTCTCGCGCAGGTGAAAACCACGACTCAACAGGTAGGGTCGTTTCACTCACAATCTCAAAGTGGCGACTTAACGTATTGCGAATGCCTCGCGGTGAATAACAATACAAGCGGTTACCTAATAATCCTTTGGGAATTAACGGTGATAAACGGTAGTACAGACGTGACATAAACACGGGCCAAACCACGACGCTCATGATAAAAACACCCTCTTGGTGCAATACACGCTCGACTTCGTGCAATACCATTTCGGGGTTGCAAACATGGCTAACACCGCGCAAACAGAGCACCAAATCAAAACTCGAATCATTGAGGCGTAATCGTTCAGCTTCGCTAGCAAGCACTTGATCTTCGGGAAGGTCGGGTAAAGAACCTGGCAGTTCGCGGCGGAAAAAATCTAGCAACGGATCAACAAACACCTTGCGCCCAGCGGGAATTTCATTGGCTAAACAGACCGCACCACACGCTAAATCCAGTACGGCAGCATCTTCGGTCAATGTGTTGCTGTACGGTTCAATAAACGGTAAATAGCGCGTCCGCGCTTGCTCGCGCAAGGCGGTGATGTGTTTTAAACATTTGTGCTTCGTTAAAAAGTCCATTTCGGCTTTTTGGGTCAGCGACCAACGTTGCTTACTAAAAGCTTTATGTTTACACGGCATGGGGGTCATGCTCCAAAATCCACCAGCGTTTATGAAGCCATAACCATAGTTCGGGACGTTCATCAATCCTAGCAGCAACACGTTCGCCGATAGCTGCCATGATCTGATATTGATTGTCTTCTCGGTTATCGCCTGCTTCAGGTAGAGAAATTGGTTCCATCACCAAACGGAAACGGAAATCATGACCTACGCGGTGGAGGAAAATACTGTAAATAGGTGTGTGTTGCCGCAAAGCAAACATCGCCGGTAGGGTGGTGGTGTTGGCGAGATGCCCCATAAAAGGCACTTGCATGCCTTGACTCATGTGTTGATCGACCATGATGCCGACCGCGCCACCGTCTCGCAGATAAGGCGGTAACCAGCGAATGCCATCAAAGCGCGAATAGGTTTTCATACCAAAACGTTCGCGGCATTGGCGCAGGAAGCCATCGAGTTTGTTGTTTTTCATCGGGCGATAAATCATGGCAAAGGGTTGTAGCACCATGCTTGCCATTAAACCGCCCAGCTCCCAATTGCTATGGTGGGCAGCGGCAAGAATCACCCCCTGCTGTTGCATGGCAGCCTGTACTTCATCAGCACCTTCTATGGTGACACAAGTCAGCAGGTCATCCCGCGAAGCAAGAAACACATAAGGCAACTCAAACATGGTGCGCCCTAATTCCGCAAAACTTTCACGCCCTGTGCGATGATGCCAAGCTGCCTCGTGCTGTGGGTAAGCACGCCGCAAATTACGCCGTGTAATGCGGCGGTGTTTGGCTAAAGCATAGTACAGCACGCGCCCTAAACCAGCACCCAACGCGCCCAGCCAGCGGACAGGAATACGGTACAACAGAGAAAAAAGAGCTTTGAACAGCCAGAGAGCCATGGCGAATCTGCTTTTAGGCTGCTGCGTCAGCCCCTGCTTTGAGACTGCTTGCCTCATCGACCAGCATCACTGGAATATCATCACGAATCGGATAAGCCAATTCGCAGGCAGGGCAAACCAAGGCAGAGTTATCGGCATGGGCTGCAACCTTACCCTTGCATTGGGGGCATACTAAAATATCCAGCAGTTTAGCATCAATCATGAAACACTCCTTGTAGATCGCCATCCAACAGCATTGGATGAATTAAACATTAAAGCGGAAATGAAGTACATCGCCGTCATGAACCACGTAAGTCTTACCTTCTAAACGCATTTTGCCAGCTTCTTTACAACCTGATTCGCCATTGTAGGCAATAAAGTCATCGTAAGTAATGGTTTCAGCGCGAATAAAGCCTTTCTCGAAATCGGTATGAATCACCGCTGCCGCCTTGGGTGCAGTATCACCTTGGTAAATCGTCCAAGCACGCACCTCTTTCACCCCTGCGGTAAAGTAAGTAATTAACTTCAACAGGGTGTAAGCCTCACGAATCACAGTGTTTAAGCCAGGTTCAATCAGCCCCATGTCACTGAGAAATTCAATGCGTGATTCCTCATCCATTTCGGCTAGCTCAGCTTCAATTTGCGCCGACACGACGGCTACGCGTGCGCCCTCTTCGGCAGCGTGGGCGCGTACACGGTCAACCAATTCATTACCATCCGGCAAGGAGCCATCATCGACATTAGCAATGTACAACACGGGTTTGATCGTCAACAGGCATTGATCACGTAACAAGGCTTGTTCGTCTGCGCTCAGGTTTTGGCGACGAACGGTTACACCGTCTTCCAGCAATTTCAGCACGCGCTCCTGCAGTGCTAGAAGAGCTTGAGCTTCTTTATCGCCTGTGCGTGCCAGCTTTTGCGCTCGCTGCACTGCTTTTTGCATGCTATCCATGTCTTTGAGCATCAATTCCGTATCAATAATCTCGATGTCCGATAGGGGATCAACACGCCCAGATACATGGGTGATATTTTCATCTTCAAAGCAGCGCACCACATGGGCAATCGCTGAGCATTCGCGGATATTGGCTAAAAATTGATTGCCCAAGCCTTCGCCGCTGGCAGCACCAGCAACCAGTCCTGCAATGTCAACGAACTCCACCACCGCATGCTGCACAGCCTGCGGTTTAACAATCTCGCTCAACGCGTCCAGACGTGGGTCAGGTACGGGGACAAGACCTATATTGGGATCAATCGTGCAAAATGGATAGTTCGCAGCTTCGGCGCCGCCGCCGTTTAGTGCGTTGAATAGGGTGGATTTACCGACGTTGGGCAAGCCAACAATTCCGATACTCAGAGCCATGAGGTTTCCTCGTTTGTATATGTTAAAGAACGGGAAAATTCTGCGCTTTAAAGGCACAAGTTATTTAATTCCCATTCATAAGGAGCCACTTGCAAAAAAAACTGGGGGATTGCAAATCGCCGCTCACGATTTTTGCAAGTGGCTCATAAGGAGTGATAAATATTGAACGCTAGGTGGTGAGTTATCAATCCACAGCAGCATGAATAGCATTGGAAGCCGTCGCTAAATCACCGTGTAAAATGCAGTCTAATTGTTGTTCGATGGCAGTGAATGCTACCGCTTCGGAAGCACGATCAGCTTCATCGGCCTGACCTAAGACCCAGCCAGTAATGTTCCCATGGGGCGGTCGCCCGATACCCACTTTGATACGGTAATAGTCACTATCAGGCAGATGTTGGTGCAATGAACGCAGACCATTATGCCCACCATGTCCGCCACCTTTGCGCAAACGGATTTTACCAGCAGGGAGATCCAAGTCATCAAACAGCACACATAGATCAGCCGTTGCAGCTTGATAAAACTGCAATAAAGGAGCCAGCGATTCACCACTGTTATTCATAAATGTTTGTGGTTTAACCAGCAATATTTTATCGCCACCGCTATGCACGGTGGCGATTTCCGCACGGAAACGAAGGGATGCAACGAACTGCACCCCTTCACGTTCGGCTATCGTTTCAACAAAACGAAAGCCTATATTGTGACGTGTGCGTTGATATTGTGAGCCTGGATTACCGAGGCCAACAAGTATTTTCACCGTAATCATTCACTCCCCCCACTGATTTTTCCGCCCTCTGCGTTGAAAGTGCTCATTTACCCAAGCGTAAACTGCGCGCTTTCGCCTTGATGGCGAAAAAACAGAGGGGTGTGAATGATTACTTTTCACCCGTATTATGCTTCAGGTGCAGCAGCATCTTCTTCGGTATCATCATCTTGATCCGCGCCACCCTTCACAACAGCCAAGTTCAGTATGGTGAAATTCACTTCGTGTGGTGCTTCGACACCTTCAGGCAGGGTTAAGTCTTCCACATGAATCGTGTCGCCCATTTGCAAGGCAGCGCAATCCACGACGATGTTTTCAGGGATCGCATCAGCACGGCAGCTTACTTCCAACGCATGACGAACAACTTCGATCTGCCCACCTTCAATCACACCCGGTGCTTTTTCAGCATTGATGGCGACAATGGGAATTTCAATTTCAATAACATCACTGCCTTTCACACGGAAAAAGTCAAGGTGACTTATAGTATCTCGCACAGGATTCCATTGTGCGTCTTTCAACAATACTTTTTCTTCATCCTTGCTGCCAGCGACGATAATGGTCAAAATACTGGTATGAAACTGCTCTACATTCAATGATTTGCTTGCTTCGTTCATATTCAAGGTAATAGGCAGATCGGATTTTCCGCCACCATAAATAATGGCTGGTAAACGTCCAGCACGGCGCAAGCGGCGAGACGCACTGCGTCCAGTAACTTCGCGCATTTCAGCATTCAACGACAAAAAATCACTCATAATTTCCTCTTACCCTATCACGAAGGGATGTTTGATCCTGACGGGTATGCCCGTAGCAGGTGTTCCTTTTCACCATATGTCATGGTCAAAAGGGCGGCGGACTATAAGGATTCAGCCATCCAAAATCAAGAATTAAGCTTGCTTAAAATGCTACATGT
>JAUZQP010000072.1 GCA_030950965.1 Mariprofundaceae bacterium | reverse complement strand
GGGTCATGATTGGCGAACTTATTACCATTGATTTAATTATCGCCAGCAGCTTAATTCTTGGCGGCGTATGGTTGGTGATTGCAGCGCGATAGTCAGAGTATGCAACACAGCCTATAAATAACGGGTTCTTCTAACCTGAATTATTCATAAATCGTCGTGATGATTGCGTAGAACCTTTGTTTGCAACGGATGCCTTGCTGGGAGTAGCGTACCCATGGATACGCTCGACTAGCAGGGTATTCGTTGCAGACAAAGGGGCAAGCAAGGGCGCGACAGTATTTGTGAATAATTCAGGCTAAACTCCGAGTGGGTAAATAGGTTTCGCCCCATGTCGATAACACCTGAATTCGTATCATAAGGGAAGCCGCACAGGAAATGGAGCATGTCCTCAAAGCATTCGCCGCTGAATACTATTGCTTAAATTCTGATCTTTCATCCAGCCATGTTTTTCTGGCTTGTTGGGCGGTGGTGAAGTGGTGGAGTAGGGCATCGCCATCGCCTGCTGCTAATGCCGTGCGGATATGGTCTAACTCTTGTTGCAGCCCATCCATGGTGTGCAACAGGGCTTCACGGTTGCATAGTGCAATATCGCGCCACATAGCTGGTGAAGAGGAGGCAATGCGGGTGAAGTCGCGGAAGCCGCCTGCCGCAAAGTGAAAGGGATCATGCGTGCCTTGTTCCAGTGCCGAAACGGTGTTGACCACAGCATAGGCGGCGATATGGGGTAAATGACTGACCGCAGCGAGTAGGTGGTCGTGTTCAACCGCATCCATCTGCATGACCTGCGCTCCCATGGCTTGCCACCATTGACTGACCGTCTCTAAGGCGGTTGCATCGGTAATACCAGGTTCGGGGGTGAGAATGCATTTGCGCCCTTGGAACAACGCAGCAAAAGCAGCATTTGCACCTGATTTTTCTGTGCCTGCCAGCGGATGCCCTGCGACAAAGCGTTCGGTATGGCGTAAATGTGCCTGAGCATCGCGTAATACTGATTGTTTGGTACTGCCGCCATCGGTGATAATAGCGTGTTCCGGTACGGATTCGGCGATGGTCGCGAAAATTGAACCGTAAGAAGCAACAGGCGCAGCAATAAACACGGCATCTGCATCACGTACGGCTGCTGCGGCATCGTGCGTTGCATCATGAATGATACCGCGCTGTTGGGCGCACTCTAGGTTGTTGGGGTTGCGCCCCACACCTGTGATGCGCTCAATATGCAGTGCACGTTGTAGCGCGAGTGAGAATGACCCACCAATCAAACCAACACCGATAATCACCAAATGTCCGATGTTTTTTTGAGTGCTCATTACGATGCCAGCACTGCATCTAAGGCATGAATGAACTGGCTGTTCTCTTCTGGTGTTCCCACACTCACACGCAAAAAGTCTGCCATACCATAAGAGGCGAGAGGACGTAAAATCACCCCCTTCAATTCCATCTTTTGGTGTAAAACATCTGCTTTTTCATGGCGTAACAAAACAAAATTGCCATAACTGTGACCAAATGATAAGCCGCGTTCTTGCAGTGCTAGCTCTAAACGGTCACGCTCCCCCAGTGCTTGAGCGACATGTACCGTGAGCCATGTTTGTTCGCTTAATGCAGCGCAGGCTGCGGCTTGCGCGATGCTGTTGATGTTGAACGGTTCACGGTAACGATTGATGCAGGCAATCAAATCTGGCGTAGCGATGGCATAACCCACACGGCAACCTGCCAAGCCATAAGCTTTGGAGAATGTGCGCGTGATGACTAAGCCAGGGTGGTACAGGCTGTGAATGCTATCGCTGCTTATATCCGCCACGTATTCGTGGTAAGCCTCATCAATAATCACCACCATATCTCGTGGTAGTTGATCGAGGAATGATTGGATTTTATTATTATCTAGCAGGGTTCCTGTAGGGTTGTTTGGGTTAGCAATACAGATAATGCGCGTATATTGGCTAACGGCAGCCAGCATAGCAGACAAATCATGCCCCAAAGTTTCATCATCATCGACAGCAACACCATGTGCTCCAGCAGCCACTGTTGCCAATGCGTACACCATGAAAGCGTGGCGACTGTAGATCACTTGGGCATCGTTATTGGCAAAGCAGCGGATGATCAGTTCCAGTACTTCGTTTGAACCATTACCCAGCAGCAGCCGTGAACTGTCGATATGATGGTGTTTTGCGAGTGCGTTTTTTAACTGCGTGCTATCGCCATCGGGGTAGCGGTGAACTTCGGTGCATGCGCTTTGCATGGCTTTAATTGCAGCAGGAGGCGGACCGTAAGGGTTTTCATTGGATGCGAGTTTAATGGCTTCGGTCAAGCCTGTTTCGCGCAACAATTGTTCCAAGGGCTTACCTGGAACATAGGGGTGTAAATCACTGGTTTGCGGTACTGCGCGTCCTAACCAGTCAGTAAGCTTAGTCATAATGGGCTCGATATAGGGTAAGAACCGCGAACGAGTAAGCTAACATCTTGTTGACGAATCGCGGTGATCGCTTGTTGCACTTCAACATCGTCACGATGCCCTAAAATATCGATAAAAAAGAAGTATTGCCAATGCCGTTTACGTGAAGGGCGCGATTCAATGCGGCTAAGACTGATGCCACGCTCAGCAAAGGGTTGAATCAAATCATTTAAAGCACCTGGTTTGTCGTGCAAAGAGGCGACGATCAGCGTTTTATCTTGCCTTGATGGTGGTGAATCGTGCTGACCAATGACTAAAAAGCGCGTGATATTATTGTGAAAGTCTTCGATATTGCGTTGCAATAGCGGCAAGCTGGTGTTTTCTACAATGGCATAAGGGCCAATAGCAGCACTGTGTTGCCAGTCAATACCATCGTATTGCCCCGCCTTGGCTTCCTCAATCATTGCTGCGCCACGCACTGTCGAGTTCACTTCGCGCAATTGTGCATGCGGCAAGTGTTCTTGTAGCCAGCGGCGGCATTGTCCCAGCGGTTGCCCATGTGATAATACGCAGGTGATCTGTTCTAAATCGGTAGCGAAACTGAATAGATGATGTTCAATGGATAGTTGTACTTCAGCACATACTTGAATCTTGCGCTCATGGTCGGCAAACAGATCCAGCACAGGTGTAACCGCACCTTCAAAAGCATTCTCAACGGGGACAATGCCATAGGTAGCGCGTCCTGATTCCACTTCGTCAAACACCTGTTCCAGATGTTCGCAGGCTAAATAGCTGGCAGTCGCACCAAATTGACGGCGTGCCGCTGCGTGGCTAAATGTACCATTTGGCCCTAGGTGAGCAATCGTCATAGGGTGTTCTAGGGCGAGGCATGCACCGATAATATCTCTGTAAATGCCGTGAATGGCAACATCGGGAATACGGCTGGTGTGGCTTTGGTCAGCGAGTACTGCATTGCGCTTTAAAATGCGCCGTATAATCGAAGCCTCGCGGCTGGGAACATAAAATGGCGTGCTGCCATCATCCTCCTTTACTTCACCCACCTGATGCGCCAGTTCCGCCCGTTGGTGAATCAATTGAAGGATTTTATCATCCGTTGCATCAATGCGCGTGCGCAGAGAATCCAGTTGCTTGCGTCGATTATTATTAGCCATGCGGCTTATGCTAGAAAGCCTGCCACAGAATGGCAATTCTGTTTTTATCCTAAATAACAGCTTCCCGTTTAAGACGATACAGCTTAGTGCCGAGGAAAAAATAAAACATCCATTTCTATTCCTCGATGAATCCAGCTTCATCGTTGCAGAATGTGCCACATATCGAAGGCTATGAACCACACTCTACGCAATCATCACGACGATTTATGAATAATTCAGGCTAAATTGTATTTCCTTTTGGGTGCTTGCACGTTTGGTGGCTGCGCT
>JAUZQP010000071.1 GCA_030950965.1 Mariprofundaceae bacterium | reverse complement strand
ACCCACATGAAAAACAGCATCTTCACGGCGTAAACTTTGCAAGCCACCAATATCCAGTACCAGCCCATCATAACCGCTATCAGCGATCAATAAATTACTTCCCCGCCCCAGCGGTAGCAGGGGAATATCCAACGGAATAGAGGCCATAGCCTGTTGCAAGCCAGCCTCATCGTTGGGGCGAAATAACCAACGCGCTGCACCACCGACCCCCAGCGTCGTGCGGGCAGCCAATGGCACATCATGCTCCCATGAACCATAAGCCGACAATGCTGCTTCCCACGTCATAACTCAGGTTCCCATTGCTGGCGTAATTGCACCGCTAACGCACCAATCGAGCCTGCACCGAGCAGCATCACAACATGACCCTCAGCCAACTGTGCTAAAGCAATACGCTCGGCGGCTGCCATATCTTCACAACACTGAGCCTGACGATGACCACATAACTGCATGGCGCGCACTAAATGTTCATGATCAATACCTTCAATCGGTTCTTCACTGGCAGCGTAAATAGGTAACACATGGGCTTCGTCCGCAAGGTCAAACGCACCGCTGAATTCATTCATTAAATCCCGTGTTCGGGTGTAGCGATGCGGTTGAAAAATCACGCTAATTATCCTGTCAGGCCAGCATTCGCGTGCCGCTTGCAGGGTCGCAGTCACCTCTTTGGGGTGATGTCCATAATCGTCAACCAACATACCTTGTTCAGGACTTATCGTACATTGAAAACGCCGTTGGATACCGCCAAAACTTTCCATGCCTCGGCAAATATCTGCCGTACTAATGCCAATATCACGCAGCACAGCAATCGCTGCCAAGGCATTCTCCGCATTGTGACGACCAGGCATAGGTAGTCGAAAACTAAAGGATTCTTCGGCAATATGGGCTTGCGCATGACTGACAATATGAAGCCGCTGCGAAGCCCCCTCTACCGTACTGTCAGATAAATATAAATCCGCTTGGGGGCTACAACCATAAGTGGTTACAGGGCGATGTACCCGCGCCCGAATGGCTGCTACATGAGGGTGCTCATGATGCAAAATAACGCGACCATAAAACGGCGTGCGATTAACGAACTGTTCAAATGCTTCGAGCAAATGAGGGAAGTCACCGTAGTGGTCGAGATGCTCAGGATCAATGTTACTGACCACACTGATCATCGGAGACAAGCGCAAAAATGAACCGTCGCTTTCGTCTGCTTCAGCCACCAACCACGGACTACTGCCAAGGCGCGCATTGCTGCCGCTGGCAGTTAAACGACCACCAATCACATAGGTAGGATCCAACCCTGCTACTTCCATACCGTGCGCAATCATGGAAGTGATCGTAGTTTTACCGTGACTGCCTGCAATCGCGATGCCTTGCTTCATGCGCATCAATTCTGCCAGCATTTCTGCACGTGGAATCACGGGAATGCCACGTTGCTGTGCTGCCAGCACTTCGGGGTTATCTTCTTTCACCGCCGAGGTCACCACCACCACATCAGCGGAGGCGATTGTTTCGGCACGGTGACCGATGTGAACCACTATGCCCAGTCCACGCAAGCGTTGCACATTACTGCTTTCCGCTGCATCCGTACCCTGCACTGCAAAGCCTTGATTATGCAGTAGCTCGGCAATGCCACTCATACCGATGCCACCAATACCCGTAAAATGTACCCGTTGGACGCGTGACTTCATGACTGTTCCTCCAGCCACAAGGCCAGTACATTGAGTTGTTTTTGTCGTGCTTCAGGCTGTGCTGCTGCGCGCATAAACTGGCGCATCTCCAGCAAGGTTAATGGGTTAAACAACGTTTCTTGCAATACTTTTGTCCATGTTTGAAAGTGATAATTTTGCTGTTGCCACAACAAGGCTGCACCACAGGCATGTAACGTTTCAGCGTTATGGTGTTGATGTTGATCGGCTGCCGATGGCAACGGAATAAAAATTGTAGGTAAGCCACACATCGCCACTTCACTCACCGTCATGGCACCAGCACGCGCAATAAGCAAATCACCGTGGCTATAAAACTTAGCCATATCATCACAAAACGCGACCACATCCGCCGTTACATCTGCTGCTGCGTAGGCTGCTTGCACGGCTTCCACATCGGCTTCTTGACCACAAATATGATGCACCTGAAACACCCGTTGATGCTGCCGTAATTCAGCACATAACAACGGAATGGTTTGGTTAAGAAAGCGTGCGCCTTGTGAGCCACCCATGACCAATAAACGTGGGGGGATATGGGGGATGCATTGTACAGCAGCAATGGCATCACGCACACCGTTGCCTGTTACCACACAATGCGCTTGGGGCAGATGGCTTGCTGCCTCGGCAAAACCGAGCATCACGGTATCGCAAAAACGCGCCAGTGTGCGGTTGACCATGCCTGGAATCGCATTTTGTTCATACAACACAACAGGCACACGGCACAATACAGCGGCTAGCACACCACTGACGCTGGCATAACCTCCCACGCCGACTAACACATCCGGTTTGTTACCACGCCATGCACCTATAATACTCACTACGGCACGCGGTAGTTCCCAACCCAGCACACGCACACGCGACAACCAGCCCTGACCTTGAACAGCATGCATGGTGAGTAACTGCACTTGTTCACCGTGCTGCGGTAAAATCTTGGCCTCTAAACCACGTTGTGCACCAATAAAGTCCACCTGAACATGCGACCAGCGATGTCGAATAGCATCCGCCAAAGCAAGGGCAGGCATAACGTGTCCTCCCGTACCACCACCTGCAATACATACGCGTTGGTTGCTCATATATTGATCTCCTGACGGGAAAGTGTGCTGTCTCGACGCATTTTTTTCGCCCAGCGGTCAGGTCGTCGATTACTGTCGCTACGACGTGCCAGATGATGCCGGTGAATCCCCAGCAATAAGCCCACCAAAACACAATTACCAAACAAAGCACTACCGCCATAGGAGACAAAGGGAATGGGAATACCTTTGGTGGGAATCAATCCTGTTACCGCAGCAATGTTAATCATAAAGCTAAAGCCAATCATTAATGTGCATGCCATCGCCAAGAGTCGTTCAAAGGTATGATCACACTGCATGGATAACTGCCACCCCCGCAGTACCAGCACTGCAAACAATACCACCAACAATAACGAACCAAACAGCCCCAGCTCTTCGGCAATCACAGCGGCAATAAAATCGGTGAATGATTCAGGTAGGTAAAATAGCTTTTGCACCCCCTGCCCTAACCCCAGGCCACTAACCCCACCCGAGCCAAAAGCGAGCATGGATTGAATCAACTGATAGCCGCTACCAAAGGGGTCTGCCCATGGATCAATAAAGCTCATCAGTCGCTTCATACGGTAAGGCTCAGCGACCATCGCCAATGCTGCCAACGGCACAACTGTCAATGCCGTACCCACCAAATGACGCACAGGCACACCACCGAGCAACCAAATGGAGAAACAGACCATGGTCAATAAGATGGTGTTGCCGAAATCAGGTTGTAACATTAAAAAAGCGCAGGAAACACCCAAGACCACCAACATCGGAGCTAAACCACGGGCAAATTGATGCAATCGTTCGGGAAAGCTGCTTACATAATATGCCATATAGGCAATCACCACAGGTTTAAGTAACTCTACAGGCTGAAAAGTGATACCGAAGATGGAAAACCAGCGCGTGGCACCATTAATACGCAAGCCAAAACTGAGTACTAAAAGCATCAATAGCAATGCAAACAACAACAAGGGAAGGCATGCCGCTTTCCACATCGCAGGATCAATCCGCGACACCCACCACATCACCAACAGACCCATAGGAATATAAACCAACCAGTGACCGATAATACGAAATGGATCGCCATAACGTACATCTGACACACTTAGGCTAGCACTGCCCACCATCAGCACACTAAAGACCAAAAGAATCAATACCGTGCCGAGTAATACGGCATCCAGTGAAGCAAGGTACTTCATGACTTTGGTTCATCCACGGCAATAGGCATGATGCTACTGAGTACTGCCATGCCATTCACAAAGGCAGCGCCACGTTCGGCGTAATTGCGGAATTGATCTTGGCTCGCCGCAGCAGGGGATAGCAGTACTGTGTCGCAATGATTCAGACTCGCTGCCATATTCACGGCGCGATTCATATCCCCTACGACACAATAAGCCACATCAGCGGCTTCTAACATGGCAACATAGGGTTCAGGGTCTTTGCCAATCACCAAGGCAAATGCCACATGCGCCCGCACCACTGGAATCAATGGTGATAAATCCAAGCCCTTACGCAAACCGCCACAGACCCAGATGGTTTGCTCAAAAGCCTGCAATGCTGCCATGGCTGCCGTGGGGTTGGTTGCCTTGGAATCATCATACCATTGCTTACCTTGCGTCTCGCCCACCCATTGCAAACGATGAGGTAAACCACGGAAGCGAATCAAGGTGTCACGAATAACATCGGCAGCGACACCGGCATCAGCAGCGGCTTGTGCTGCCACGGCAAGGTTGATCTGTTGGTGCAAACCACGCACGGGCAAATGGCGGCAATTGACGTACTCTATCTGCCCCAATTGATGCCAAAACAAACGATGACCCTTACCGCGCTTAAGCACACCAGCGGACAACGTTTCGGCGATCAACTCTTTCGCCTCAGCAAAGCCAAAGCGGTGAACATGAACGCCGCGCTGATAGAGTTCATGGCACATAGCATCCCATTCATGCGCCAAGGGAAACATCGCCGTGTCACCCGCTTTTTGCCGCGCAAACAAACGCTCTTTTGCTGCGAGATAAGCTTCGGGCGATACATGCATATCGGCATGATCTGGTTGAACATTAAGCATCACAGCCCAATGCGGTCGCATATAACTACTGCGCTCCAGTTGGAAGCTGGACAACTCCAAGACCACATTGGCAGGCATGCTTTCTTCATTCAGCAAGTCGAGCATCGGCGTACCAATATTTCCCGCGCTGACACAGCCACCAGGTAGTTGTTGGAGCAGTTCGGTCAACAGATGGGTAACCGTAGTTTTGCCATTGGTTCCTGTGATAGCGAATAGCGGCGCAGCACAATCGCTAGCGAACAGCTCCAAGTCACCACAAAGAGCCACGCCAGCCTCACGCGCTGCACATAAAGCTGGGTGCTGCCACGGAATACCAGGACTTAACACAATGCGTTGATAGCGACACAAGTCTTTTGTTTGCAACAAACCTACAAAAACATGCTGCGGCGTAATAGCCAATGCTTCGGCATCACATGCTGCTTCATCAAAGACATCAAAGGGAACTTCATGGCGCATGAAATAATGCGCCATAGAAACACCACTTCGTCCCATGCCAATAATAGCTGTGCCAGGATAATGTTGAGGGTTATTCGGTATGTTCATCGTATCTTCAGTGTGGATAAAGCCAACACGGCGAGCAGTAAGGATATAATCCAAAAACGGACAATCACACGCGGCTCAGGCCAGCCTTTGAGTTCATAATGATGGTGGATCGGCGCCATGCGGAACACCCGTTTCCCTGTTAATTTAAAGCTGGTGACCTGTACGATTACCGACACCGCTTCGAGAACAAATAAGCCACCTGCAATCGCCAGTAAAAACGGTTGATGCACCGCACAGGCGACAAAGCCCAGTGCGCCGCCCAGTGCCAAGGCTCCTACATCGCCCATAAACACTTGCGCGGGGTAGCTGTTGAACCATAAAAACCCCAAGCATGCGCCTACCATAGCACCGCAGAACACTGCTAATTCACCTGCACCGGGCACGTAAGGAATGAATAAATACGCCGCAAAATGCACATGCCCTGCCAAGTAAGCCACGACCGCAAGCGCCGCTGCCACCATAAACGTAGGGCCAACAGCAAGTCCATCCAAGCCATCGGTTAAGTTTACCGCATTGGATGCACCAATGAGCACAAACACAATAAATGGTCCATACAGCCAGCCCAAGTTCCACGATTCTTTAAAAAATGGAACACCGACCACAGGCGTACCCAACATCATAAGACCATAGGCAGGCACGGCTGCGATGAGCAATTGCAACAACAGCTTCCAGCGACCGGCCAACCCATCGGAATTGCGTTTACGTAATTTTAAATGATCATCCCACCAACCAATTAAGCCATAACCCAAGGTGACCAGTAACGCCATCCATATCAATGGGTTGGTGGGGTCAGCCCACAACAGTGTACTCACCGTGATACTGAATAAAATCAGTAAACCGCCCATCGTCGGGGTTCCCTGCTTGAGCAGGTGCGTTGGTGGGCCATCTTGACGAATGGGTTGCCCCTTGCCCTGTTTTTGGCGTAGCCAGCCAATAAAAGCAGGGCCAATCACCCAACACACCACCAGTGAAGTCACCAAGGCATACACAGTGCGAAAGGTGATGTACTGAAACAGATTAAGGAATGAATACTGTTCATGCAGTGGGTACAGAAAACTATAAAGCATGGTTTACCTCCTCCCGTGCGTGTTTATTGTTCGGATCAGATATTTCATGTTAACAAGGTGACGATCTGTTCTACATGCATGCAGCGTGAACCTTTGACCAATATAGTGTGAGCCTGTGTTAGGGGCGAAGTGGACAGCCAGCGAGCTGCTGAGTCTGTATCTTTAAACCAATGCGCACGCGGCGTAATGGCTGCCAAAGCCTGCATCGCGGTACCAATAAGTACGAGGTGATCCGCACCATGCACATCCAGCGCACGATGGGCGGCCTCGGATGATGCACCCAGCTCTGCCATATCACCCAAAATCGCCAGTCGCTCACGGGGTAACTTCATGAAGGTATCCAGCGCTGCCTGCATCGAAGCAGGGTTGGCATTGTAGGCATCGTCCAGCAACAACCGACCTTCGGGCAAGGCAATCGATTGCATGCGCTGGCTTACCGCTGACCAACCACTTAAAGCGGTCGCTATTTCAGCCAGCGAAAGCGAACGTTGCACCTTGGCTGCCCAACGTTGCATCACCGTTGCCACCAACGCCATATTTTGTGCCCAATGTTCCGCTGGTAAAGGTAGCTCCACGGTTGCCGTTTCATCCTGCCATTGCAAGCGACAGAGCGAGCCATCTAATGACCATTGCACGCCATCGCGTTCGGCGTTGATTACGGTGCTATCGGAGGGAATATATGGTGCGACACTCGCACCAATAATACCCCGCTCATCACTGCGTATGGCTTCAAACAGACGAATTTTTTCCGCTGCAATATCACGCGCTGTGCCCAATCCTTCCCCATGTGCCAAGCAAACACCGGTTAATACGCCAAGATCAGGGCTTACCGCAGCAGCCAGCCGCGCCATTTCACCTTGCTCACTGATGCCACATTCAACCAGTGCAATATCACTCGTTTCAGGTATCGCTAACAACGTTTGCGGCACGCCAATCAGGTTATTGTTATTGGCTTCCGTCGCCGCCACACGCAGACCCAAACGGCGGAAACCATGCGCCAACATGGCACGCACCGTGGTTTTTCCATAGGAACCTGTAATCGCAATCACGCAGCAATGCGCCAAACTGTCACGCTGCGCTCGCGCTATATCCGCCAAGGCTTGCATGGTGTCTGCAACCTCCAGCCATGGCACATCTAACCCCTGCCATGCTGCAACACCAGCGTGATCGCCAATCAATGCCGCTGCACGATCAGCCACGTGAGCAGCAAAGGCGTGACCATCAAAATGAGGTCCACGCAAAGCTAAAAACATATCACCTGCTTGCATGCTGCGACTATCGCTACATATACGCCCCAATGTTAAGGGAACTTCACCATGCCATTGTCCACCGCAGGCTTGTTGTATGGCATGAGCATTTAACATGGTAGGGGGCTGTCCGACCATAGGAATCGTAGCGAGGGAATGCTGGTTTGAGACAGGTTTTCTAATGATTTGAGGCGAATACTTGCTGTATTTAACGAACGTCATGGGGAAACCTGTCCAAATCCAGCGTTTCCGCAGTAGATTCTTCTATTGTCAGACAGCCTCCTAACACCGCCAACGCGCTTGCCGCCAACGCTTTGTCTGACCACGGAATGCGCCGACCGTATGCCAATTCCATATAATCTTCGTGTCCTTTACCTGCAATCAACAGTACATCGCCCCGATGCAGGCTAGCCACCGCTTGCCTGATTGCTTGCGCCCTATCAATTTCAAAAGAGACATGCTTCACATCAGCACAGTAGCTAGCAGGGTAAATATCATCGACAATCATTTCGGGATCTTCATTGCGTGGATTATCCGAGGTTACCCACACGGCATCAGCAGCAAGTGCTGCGCGCCCCATCAATGCGCGTTTGCCTTGATCACGTTCGCCACCACAGCCAAACACCAGCAACACCCGACCACGCGCCGCACTACGCGCCGCACTACGCGCCGCAGCAAGGCAAGCAGCCATCGCTTCTGGCGTGTGGGCATAATCAATAAATACCTGCCGCCCTGCCGTATCCGTGAGCGATTCCATACGTCCTGGAGGTGTGTCCACTGCCGTTAATGCCTCAGCTACACGCTTTAAGTCATAACCCAACGCATGTACCAACAGTGTCGCTAGCGCAGCTAAGTTTTGACCATGAATCACCCCTGTTGGCACAGGGCTTGGCGTGACTGTTTGACCATCATGATGCAGGCATAAGCCATCTGGCGCGACTGTTTGCCAAGTCAGAGCATCATATTCATTTTTTTTATGTTGTGCGGCATACCAATGGGTTGAGTCATGTCCGCGCAGACGCACAATGTCGGCTTGATCGGCATTGGCAATCACCGTACCACCTGCTGCGCCAACAGCGGCAACAAATCTTGCTTTGCTCTGCTGATAGGCTTCGAGATCGGCATGGTAATCCAAATGATCGCGCCCCATCGTCGTCCACACTACAGCACAAAAATCCAAGCCCGCCACGCGCTCTTGATCGATGCCGTGAGAGGATACTTCCATCACCACGTAAGGAATATGAGCATCCGTAGCTGCCGCCCATAGACGATGATTGTTTAACAGCGAGGCGGTGGTGTTACCCAACGGCAAGCAACTGTCGCGCTCTTGCATCCAGCCCAATGTACCTGCCGACCAACATGCTCCTGCTGTTTTCTCTAGCACCGAACGTGTCATCCACGCTACGCTGGTTTTACCATCTGTGCCTGTCACGGCAATCAGTTGCGTGCTGCTCTCCAGTGTTTGAAACCAATGACGCAGCCACCGTCCGAGCTGCGCCATGTCCGCCATATACAATACAGGAAAATCATCGCGAACATGCGCCGTACCACCGACTTGAATACAGAGCGAAGCACCTGCGCACACTGCCATATCGGCATACTCATCCCACGCCGCCAATGCTGCGGGCAGGCATAACCATGCATCACCAGGTTGCAACAAACGGCTATCATCTTGCACGTCGCTGATTTCAATGTCATGCAATGCCGTATCAGCATCAGGCCAGAATGCACCCAAGCTGCGTTTGGCGCGTTGACTGCATGGTTGTAAATGTTGTTGCGCTTTATTCATCCAACCATACCTCGACAAAACGTTGACCTGACAATTGGTCAGGGTAGAGGGGAACTTGGCGACTCACCCAACCACGCCCATGCACGCGCAGATCAAGGTTTTTTTGTGCCGCCAAACGATAAGATTCACGCAAGGACAAGCCAATAAAGTTTAATCCACGGCTTTCCACATGCGCGCTATGCGTCATCGCCGCCTGCATCGTCGCTGGCTGCATATGATCTTCGGGTATTTGCTCAGGAGAAATACCCAAATAAGGCAATGCGGCTTCTGCAATATGACGGAATACTGGTGCGGCAACCAAGCCACCATAGTACACGCCTCGTGGTTCATCAATCACCACCACAATGGTTAAAGCAGGGTTGTGCGCAG
>JAUZQP010000070.1 GCA_030950965.1 Mariprofundaceae bacterium | reverse complement strand
ATATTCAGGACGGGGGCGCAAGCGTGTGTATGGCGATCGTTTGGATCCGAAAAATATTCCCGCTGAATACCTCATAAGCAGCGAGCAAAAAGATGGCACTCTCGTAGAGATGTTTCAGGTTCAGGCTCGACACAAAAAATTCCCCGATGCTCTCAATATAGTGATTATTCGAAAGACTAAAATCGATACTGAAAAAGTCGGTCATGTGATTTTATTTAGTTTTGATCTTGATCTAGCAGGGGACAAGATTGTAGAGTATTACAGCCTACGCTTTCAAATCGAATTCAACTTCCGTGATGCAAAGCAGTATTGGGGGCTGGAAGATTTCATGG
This sequence comes from Mariprofundaceae bacterium, assembly GCA_030950965.1. Lineage (GTDB taxonomy): Bacteria > Pseudomonadota > Zetaproteobacteria > Mariprofundales > Mariprofundaceae > AB-137-C09. The sequence continues at coordinate 14,199 of JAUZQP010000070.1, read as the reverse complement.
TATCCTGCCTAAATCCTAGGGTGAGTTTATTTTAAAAAGATACAACCAACTAATAATTAAGGAAGTTATATTTTTCCATGTCGTATTTACCCGAGAATTTAGGCAGGATACAAAAAAAGCTTACATAGCGAGCCATGCTTTGCTATTTCCGCCTTGATGCTGAATAAAAATTCAGCGCGATTTTGGTAGGTTATTTATTGCGAGTTACCTTATCATGCCTACCCATAGTGGCGTGACTGTTGTGATTATAAACCTTTTTTGTATTCTGCCTAAATTCTCGGGTAAATACGACATGGAAAAATATAACTTCCTTAATTATCAGCACGTAGGTTGGGTAGAGCGAAGCGAAACCCAACAAAGCCACGCACCCACAAATGCCACGCCTCCCATACACACCATACACGAATAACATACACCATTGATTTAAACGGCGTTGTGTTGATCGTGGCAAGGGTTTGAATGGTTGAGCGGGGTTATGTTGGGTTTCGCTTCGCTCTACCCAACCTACGCTTCACTGTTCTTATGGCATTGCTCATGTAATGATTCAGGATCAATATCAAACCGTATTCTGCCTAAATCCCTGGGTAAATACGACATGAAAAAATATAACTTCCTTAATTATTAGTTGGTTGTATCTTTTTAAAATAAACTTACCCTAGGATTTAGGCAGGATACGAAAAAATAAACATCCTCTTTATAACGCTTTCTACTGATGCCTTGAAGTCCCACTATATAATAACGTTAATATGCCCTGAATTATTCGTAAATCGCCGTGATGATTGCGTAGAATCTTTGTTTGCAACGAATGCCTTGCTTGGGATCGATGGGCAGGGTCTTCGTTGTAAACAAAGGGCAAGCAAAAACACAACAGAATTTTTGAATAATTCAGGGGGAAATCGCGAACGATGAATACTATGCTTTAGGTTTGATCGAGTGGCCACCGAAACCTGCGCGCATGGCGTTGACGATTTTACCTGCAAAGGCATCACTTTCACGACTACGGAAACGCATTTGCAGTGCCAAAGCCAATACAGGCGTAGGCACACCAAGATCGATGGCTTCGTTCACCGTCCAACGCCCTTCACCTGAATCATCCATCCAATCGGACAACGATGATAAATCACCATCTTGCTCCAGCGCATCGCCGGTAAGGTCTAACAACCACGAACTCACCACCGAGCCATGCTGCCAAACACGGGCGATTTGGTGCATATCAAGATCAAATTCCTCTTTGGCTTTCATCAACTCAAAGCCTTCGGCAAAGGCTTGCATCATGCCGTATTCAATACCATTATGAACCATTTTGACAAAATGACCCGCGCCCACAGGACCAACATGTCCCCAACCTTTTCCATCGTTCGATGCCAGTGTGGTTAGTGCAGGGGCAATCAAGGCAATCGCCTCATCTTCGCCGCCAATCATTAAGGAATAACCATTTTCCAAGCCCCAAACACCACCGGATGTACCGCAATCAGAAAAATAAATGCCTTGTGCTTTGAGCTCTTCGCCGCGCCGTTGCCCCTCTTTGTAGTTGGAGTTACCACCATCAATAATCAAATCACCTGCACTCACACCGGCATCAATCAACGCATCAATGGTGCCATCCACATATTGATGGGGCACCATCACCCAGATCACACGTGGCTGTGGCAAACGGGCAATCATATCACGTAAGTCATGGGCTGCTTCCACCGTAGGGTAAGCAGCTTCCAAGGCATCGCCTGGTGCGCTATCTACGTCGTAAGCTACGAGCTCATGGCCGCCTTCGGCCAAACGTTTAGCCATATTGCCGCCCATGCGACCTAATCCTATCATCGCTAACTTCATCTTAATTCTCCTCAGCGTTAGTTGTCGATTCCACCCAATGGCTGGCATCGACAATAATATTATAACGATCTTTTGCCATTTGCACGATACGTTTAGCAAAGATTGGTCGATCCATCATTACTTTACAAAAATCGCGTTTATCCATCATATACAAGGTGGCATAGCTGTTTGCTTTCACCGTCGCTTGCCGTCGCTTGCTGGTCAGGAGTGATAATTCACCAAACACATCACCTTGGACCAATGCGCGAATACAGCGACCTTGGGGATTGATGATTTCAACTTCGCCTATTCCAACAATGAAAAACTCATGCCCTTCACTACCAAATTCGACAATCACATCCCCTGCATTGTACACCATAGGCTTGAGCATCATGGCAAAGGCTTGCAGCATCGTCGCGCCACAGTCTTCAAACATCGGCACACGTTCTAAAGCACGCAGTGGTGTTCTAGCCAACCAGCGACGGTGACTGGGTGATAGCAAAGAAAAGGCTTTCTTGGGTCCCCATGAACCAAAAGGATAATTGGGGAAATCGTCGGCTTTTTTATGCTTCCAGTGATCCAGTACTGGCTGAACAATACGCCACGATGTTTCCACCAAATCGGAGCGCGAAAACAACGAGGCATCACCACGCATGCAATCATACAACATGGTTTCATAACCCGTGCCAGGTTGTGCAACAAAGGCATCATCGTATTCAAAATTCATATTTACTTTACGCATGTGCATCGAAGGGCCAGGGCGTTTAGCTAAAAAACGTAGTTCAATGGTACCCTTGGGTTGAATACGGAAAATAAGCTGGTTGGCTTCGAGTTGTTCTGCCGCAGGTGTGCCACGAAAGGTAAATTCTGGCGCACGGCGAAATTGCACTATAATTTCGGTCGAGCGTGTTGCTAACGCCTTGCCTGAGCGCAAAAAAACAGGCACACCATGCCAACGCCAGTTATCAATGCGTAATTTCAATGCAGCATAGGTTTCGGTGTTGGAATCAGGCGCTACCAAGTGTTCATCACGGTAAGCTTGCGCCGCAGTACCATCGCCTTTAGTGCCAGCAGCGTATTGACCACGTACCGCATTTTCCGCTACTTCTTCGGGCTTCCAAATGCGAACCGCACTCAATAATTTATACTTTTCGTTGCGAATAGCCTCAGCATCAAACGATGTGGGTGGCTCCATGCACAAGTATGCCATCATTTGGAATAGATGGTTTTGAATCATATCGCGCAATACGCCAGCCTGATCGTAATAACCACCACGCCACTCTACGCCCACCTCTTCGGTAGCACCGATTTGAATGTGGTCAATATGGGTGCGATTCCACAAGGGTTCAAACATGCCATTGGCAAAGCGAAAGGCGACCAAATTTTGCACCGCTTCTTTGCCCAAGTAATGGTCAATGCGATACACCTGAGATTCATTCCAATAGCTGAGGATTTTTTGATTCAGCATTTTAGCCGATGAATAATCACTGCCAAAGGGTTTCTCTACGATGATTCTACGCCAGCCTTGATGCTCGCGATTCAGCCCAATAGCCCGTACAGCCTCGGAGATCATGCCAAACACCGAAGGGGGCGTTGCCATGTAAAACAATACATTCCCTTCGGTGTTGTAACGACCATTGAGTGCTTGTAAAAAGCTTTCTAATTGGGTGAAGGTCGTAGGGTCATCAAAGCGACCTTGTTGGTAATGAATGCGCTCACAAAACGAAGACCACAGTGCTTCATCGAAGGATTCACGGCGTGAAAAGGTGCGTACATCTTCACTCATACGAAGGCGGAATGTCTCAGAGGTGAAATCATCCATTGCCACGCCTAGGATGGCGAATTGATCGGGCAATAAATCATCGCCGTACAAATTAAACAACGAAGGGATCAACAAGCGTTTAGTTAAATCGCCCGAAGCACCGAAAATAACCAAGATACAAGGGTCGGGACGGTCATCCTGAAGGTTTAAGGCATTGAGCAGGCTGTCGGATATATCAAGCGCAGTTTGCGCTGACGAATGGGGCATGGTCTCTCCCGTAGGGATCAATAAAAGTAGCTGGGAATGCTGCACCTTTGAAAAGACTTATGCCACACGGCGCGAGAAATAGCAGTGAGTGAAACAGGTCTTAACATGGTGGTGACCTGAACAATAAAATCCATACGTGTTAGCGGCGATGATTCGCCCAATAAAAACCGATACAACCAGCCACCAACATCACCGATGATAACAACATCCCCATCGTCAGAGGACCAACGATGAAGCCGAGTTGTACATCGGGCTGACGGAAGTTCTCGCAAAAAATACGTGCGGCAGCATAGCCAATCAAAAACAATGAGACGTGTGCGCCTGCGCCCCAGGCTCGATGACGGGTGAACCACAGCAAGCAAAAAAGCACGATGCCTTCCAGTCCCAACTCATACAATTGACTGGGGTGGCGCGGGTCAGGTCCTGCATGAGGGAAAATCATCGCCCACGGCACATCAGTCACGCGCCCCCATAATTCACCGTTGATGAAGTTTCCCATGCGACCAGCAGCCAACCCCAAGGGAGCGACAATAAAAAAACGATCTGCGAGCTCTAAAAATGGCAGTTGATGACGGCGGCAATACCACCAACCAGCGACCAAGGGGCCGACCAAACCACCATGAAAACTCATGCCACCTTGCCAGACATAGAATATTTCGATGGGATGGTGCAAATAATAGTCAAAGTTGTAAAACAGCACATACGCCAGCCGACCACCAATAATCACCCCGACAATCAGCATACTAAAAAGGTTTTCGTATTGCTCGGCAGTGATGCCTTGTTGCCACAAGCCCCGCTCTTGCAGTTGTAAACGGGTTAAGTACCACACCGACATGAAGCCCACCACATACATCAGTCCATACCAATGAATAGCCAGCGGTCCCAGTTGCAGGGCGACAGGGTCAATTTGCGGAGCCAGCATTAGTTCACCATCCAACAAGGGGTAGGGCAGCGTTCCATCAGCCTTTGAATAAGGGGGACGGTACTAGGAGGCTGTCTGAGAATAGAAGTTTTCATAGCGCAGCATCATACGTTGCTGGTGATGATTTCCAAGAAAAAAAAGCCCAGCCATCATGGATGACTGGGCTAAATATGAAACATAACTATACAGTTACAGCATCATAAGAGTTACCTCTGAATATTCAACTCAACGCGACGATTCTTAGCACGACCTTCATCGGTGTTGTTATCAGCAATCGGTGATGTTTCACCATAACCTTTAGCCTGCATGCGAGAAGCATCAATACCATGTTTTGTTAAGTATTGCATGACGCTGTTCGCACGCTTGCCAGATAGCTTCATATTGTAGGCATCACGACCACGACTGTCGGTATACGCAGCTACTTCCACACGAATGGAAGGATTCTCTTTCAAAGTAGCAACGGCATGATTGAGAACAGGCAATGACGCTGAAGTCAGTGCAGCACTATTGGTTTCAAACTGCACACCATGCAGATCAATCACCTTAGGTACAGGTTTAGGCGCTGGCATAGGCATAGGCATAGCTTTTGCAACTGGCTTAGGCTTATTGCAGGTACTCTGTGTCTGCTCATAGGCTTTTTTAGCATAAGCTAGGGCATCAGCTGCTAACTGAGAATTTTCATCAGGATGATAGTCTTTTTCTGTGTACTCATGTGCTGCGTGATGCAGCTTAGCTACCGCTTTTGCCTGAAGCTCAGGTGTGCATTGTTCTGCGCCTGCTTGACGTGCTTTTTCAATCATCATGCGCGCATCATCAAGTTCACTGATCTGCGTATTAGGCCCTGAGGCTACACAGGCAGAGAACATCGCTGTACTGGCAGCCAATAAAAATAGACGCTTCATTTAGCAGCTCCTGATTTAGCAGCGGCCTGTTCAGCTTGCGCAATGAAATATTTTGCCACAGCAATATCATGCTGTGATTTTTCTTCGTCCGCTACCTTAGCTAATTCAATAGCTAAGTAGCCATAGTAATCGTTATGACCTTGAACCTGTGCGTTAACCGCTTCAACACGGTCTTCTACACTATCAAACAGCACTCCAGCCATCGCTGGTGTTGCAATCAAACATAACGCAGTCAGTAAAAACAGACGTTTCATAAGCTATACTCCCCTTTCATCAATAATCATCATATGGTGACACCACATCAAACAAGCCGCCAAGCATACGCTGGCACACCCACCTTACAATAGGACAAAAGTCACGCACAACTATTTTTGAACTACTGCTGCGCCAGCAACAGCTTGATTCGGTGTGCGAGCAATAGGCCATGCATGGTTGCCAAACTTGTAATAACCGCGCACATTATGCAAGCGGTAATCCAAATCCTGTTCCATAGGCACAATCACCCCTTCCAATAAAGGCTGCAAATGCGTTGCCAATACAGCACCACCACCGCCTGTAATCATAATGCTATCAATATCCCAATCATCAGTCCAAATACGGTTGGCATCAGCGGCAATGTTTTGTGCTAATTGCTGGAAGGCATGCTGGGTTATTTTCTTCAGGTCATAACCCTTACCACGAATTTTGATATTACCCGTTTCCACGGCTTCAAACAAACGGTACAGCTCAATATTAATGCCGCAATTTTCTTTCAGCTTGGCTGCAATGGTGGAAAATGCTTTAGCAATACCATTTTGCGTTGTCATGCTGCCACGTTCGGAATAGCGTGTTTTGTCTGAAATGGTGTAATCAGTAGTTCTAAAACCGACATCAATCACGCCAATTTTTTCCAATGCAAAACGTTGCTCTGCGGGTCTGCCATTATTGTCCAGCAAGCGATCCATCACAGAACCGATAGGCTGAGGAATCACCCGCACATCGCTCACTGCAACGCGAATCTCTTTTCGTTCCCCCATCGCATTGGTCACAACGATGTCATGAGTCGCTCGCAGCAGCCCTGCCAGCTCTGCTTTGTATTGGCGGTAATGACCAATAGGCAAGCCCACCACCAAATGCACGCCTTGTTGCCGTTCCTGTAAAAAACAGGACATCGCCGCTAACGCCAACACCTTAGATGACGAGGCAACAAACTGATTTTGCTCCAAGGTAAACTGGCGACTGGAGCTTTGCCGCTCGGCTAAATCACCCACAAAATAACCCGCACCATCAATATCAATTTGCAAATGCTCTACGCCTTCATTGTTACCAAGCAGTGCTTCTTGGTATTGAAGCTCCACCGCTTCGCCATAAATTGATTTAAATACGCGATAACGCTTGCCATCCGTCGCTTTAGTAAAACCAAATCCAATATCAATGCCAATAACCTGCATAGTTTTTCCTTTTTAACATGGAATCCGAACAATAAATGCCATGCGTATTGTACGCTTGCAATGGAGAGAGCATAAAAGCCACATAAAACTTGTCAAACCCACCATCCATTCGCGGTTATAATTTCACCTGTGAGCGCTGTAATATAACCAAATTATCACGATGAATAACCGAAGTGTAATCGACAAAGCCTAGGCATTGTTCGATTTGCTCGCTACTCATGCCGCAAATCGCGCTCATTTCCTTATTATTATAATTCACTAAACCCTTGGCAATCACCTGGCCACCACACGCCACCACGGCAACGCAATCACCTTTATCAAAATCACCTTCGACGCGCTGCAAGCCAATAGGCAATAAGCTGGCTCCGCGCTGTAACATTGCTTGCTCAGCACCTGCATCAACGTATAAAGCGCCCTCTGGTTCAAGCAATTCAGCAATCCAATGCTGCCGTCGATTATGGCGATCATTGTTGCAATAAAACACTGTGCCGAGGTCACCGCCGTTGATAAGTTTGGTGACCATCTGATCATGTTGACCACCAACAATGGCCAATACTACGCCAGCACGGGTGGCAATTTCGGCAGCACGCACCTTGCTTTGCATACCACCTGTACCAAAGCTGGAGCCACTGCCACTTGCCATGCCTAGAATGCGTTCATCAACATGATGAACATCAGCAATGCGTTGCGCTGTAGGCGTGGTTACTGGGTTTGCATCGTACAGCCCTTGCACATCAGTCGCCAATACCACCAAATCTGCACCAATCACTCGCCCCACCAAGGCTGCCAAGGCATCATTATCGCCAAACTTAATTTCTTCTACCACCACGGTGTCATTTTCATTCACAATGGGGACAACACCTGCTGAAAATAGGGTTTCAGCGGTATTGCTGGCATTGAGGTAACGCCGACGATGGCGTAAATCATCTCGCGTCAACAGCATTTGTGCCACCTTCAATCCCGCCGCTGCAAACGTCTGATGGTAGGCTTGCATCAAAGCGGGTTGCCCCACGGCTGCTGCTGCTTGCTTCTCATGCACGCTGAGCGAACGGCTTAACCAACACGGTGCGTTCGCTGCTAAGGCAACACGCCCCAAGGAGACTGAACCAGAGGAGACCAAACACACTTCAATACCTTGACGATGTAGTGCCACGACCTGTTCCACAATACGATCAATCATCGTTTGCTGTACGCCTGTGGTTGCATTCGTCAACAAGGAGCTGCCAATTTTCAACACCAAACGACGGGTTTGTTTTAAATGACTACGTTTCTGAATCATCAACATCCTGTTGAGTTAATGCGGCTTTACGCGCCGCCTTCACATGCTTCCATGTCGCATGTAACAGGGCAGGAATACCCGCTCCACTGACCGCTGAAACAGCAAACACAGGTAAATCACGGTCAGCAACCGACTGCTGAATAGCTTGGCAAGTTTCATCATCGAGTGCATCAATTTTATTAAGCACCAAAAAGCGGCTTTTTTCCATCAAGTCAGCATGTGCACCAGCCAACTCACCCTCAATCTCCTCAATCTGATCCACCACCGTGCGTTCATCGGGGGAGACAACATCCACCACATGTAGCAATAATCCCGTACGTTCGATATGGCGCAAAAAGCGATCACCCAAGCCACGGCCTTCGTGTGCGCCAGCAATTAAACCTGGAATATCTGCCATAGCAAAACTATCATCATCATCGGTAAACACCTGACCTAAAGCGGGTGCCATGGTCGTGAAAGGATAATCTGCCACCTTCGGTCTGGCGTTGGAAACCCGTGAGATCAAGGTCGATTTCCCTGCATTGGGCAAACCAAGGAGACCCACATCAGCCATCGACTTCAGCTCAAGTTGGCGAATACCTTCTTCACCTTCAAGACCAGGCTGCGCGTAACGAGGAGCCTGATTGGTACTGGTAGCAAAATTGCTGTTGCCTAAACCACCGCGCCCACCTCGGGCAAGAACGACTCTTTGACCATCATGCGTTAAGTCGCATAGCATATAGCCCTCTTCATCGCGCACCACCGTACCAATGGGTACGTGTACGCAAACGTCTTCGCCATCGCGACCATGGCGATTACCACCCATGCCACCCATGCCATTTTGAGCAAACAGATGTTTGCGTAAATAGAGCTCTTGCAAGGTATTGCGATCACGGCTGGCAACCAGCATGACATGACCACCACGTCCGCCATTCCCCCCATCAGGGCCACCCTTGGGTATGTATTTTTCACGACGGAACGACTTGCTGCCTGATCCGCCGTGACCCGCGCGGATGTCCAATTTTACTTCATCAATAAAACGCATTATTTTTGTACACTCACGGGAATATTAACTTGCCGTTTTTTTGCTTGCTGCAAACGCGTTACAACGCTAGCTGCCAGTGTCATATAAGCTTGGGCTTGCACCGATTCAGGGTGAGAGACCACTACAGGAACACCTGCATCACCTTGTTCACGCACCAGCATATCCAGTGGGATCTGCCCCAGCACCGAGGATTGAAATTCATCCGCCAAGCGTTGCGCGCCACCTTCGGAAAAAATCGCCGATGCACCACCACAATGTGGGCAAATAAACTGACTCATATTTTCCACCAAGCCAAGAATCGGTACATTCATCTTGCGGAACATCTGCACCCCTTTGCGGCAATCCAGCAATGCAATATCTTGCGGCGTAGTGACCATGACAGCCCCCGCAAGCGTTACTTTTTGGGTTAGTGTGAGTTGCGCGTCGCCTGTGCCGGGTGGCATATCGACCACCAATACATCCAACGTGCCCCATGCTACATCAGTCAATAACTGTGCCAATGCGCCAGCCACCATCGGTCCGCGCCAAATCATCGCCTGCGATTCAGGCACCATAAAGCCCATCGACATACAGCGAATGCCGTGTGCCGTCAGTGGGTGGATCTGTTTTGCTTCTTCATCGACTTCAGGCTTAGCATCTGCCAGCCCCAACATACGCGGTACCGAAGGGCCATAAATATCCGCATCAAGCAGACCAACACGCAGCCCTGAAGCAGCCATCGCCACGGCAAGGTTCACCGCTGTGGTGGACTTCCCTACTCCCCCCTTACCCGAGGCAACAGCAATAATTGATTGTATAGTGTGTGATTCCATAAACGTCCTTGTACTCAGTCGTCGTCTTTATCTTTGCGATCTTTACGGTGCTTCCGCCGATGCTTTACTCGGCGTGGTTGTTGGTAAGCAGGCTGTTGTTGATATTGCGGTTGCGGTTGTGCCTGGGGATTATTACTTGGTGCACCAAGTATCATGCCTGCCGCCGCCCCAAGCGCACCACCAATAAGTGCGCCTTCTGTGGTGCGATTGTTTTGCGAGCCAATAGCTGCCCCTGTTGCTGCCCCCACAGCAGCCCCGCCTGCCGTCATCCGTGTTTGTTGTTGGGTAGCACAAGCCACCAAAGTCATGGCAGCCCATGCCACGATCAATATATGCTTCATATCGTTATATCCTTGAATATTGTGTGATTGATAGGCACCCACAAGGGATGCTCCTACGCTATTTAACTTCGCGCACTGCACCTTTGTCAGCAGAGGTAGTCATGGCGGCGTAGGCCTGCAATGCTTTGGACACCACACGGTCACGGTTTACTGGCTTCCATGCTTGCGTACCGCGTGCTTCCATCGCCTCACGACGCTCGTTTAATGCCGTATCACTGACTGCTAGGTGAATGCGGCGCGCTGGAATATCAATATCGATGCGGTCGCCATTTTCTACCAAACCAATGGTGCCACCTTCGGCCGCTTCAGGGGAAGCATGACCAATGGATAAGCCCGATGTGCCACCAGAAAAACGTCCATCCGTCAGTAACGCACACTCCTTGCCTAAACCCATAGATTTCAAGTAAGAGGTGGGGTAGAGCATCTCCTGCATGCCGGGGCCTCCCTTAGGGCCTTCGTAACGAATAATCACCACATCACCAGCACCAATACGACGGTTCAGAATAGCATCAACCGCATCTTCCTGGGCCTCAAAAACCTGGGCTGTACCGCTAAACTTCCAGATGGAAGCATCTACGCCAGCGGTTTTCACCAAGCAGCCCCGCTCGGCAATATTACCGTACAGCACTGCCAAGCCACCCTCTTGCGAATAAGCATGCGTCTGATCGCGAATACACCCCTGTTCACGATCCATATCCAGCGACGACCAGCGCTCTGATTGGCTAAACGCTTCCTGTGTGGGTACACCGCCTGGTGCACCGCTGTAACGTTGCCGCGCTTCTTCGTTAGCTACAGGCATCACATCCCAACGATCCACTGCTTCCGCCATGTTTTTGCTATGAACGGTCAGCGTTTCTTCATGCAGCAAGCCTGCGCGGCGCAGTTCTGCCAAAATGCCAAACACGCCACCAGCACGGTGGACATCTTCCATGTGGTAATCCTGTGTAGCTGGTGCGACCTTGCATAGATTAGGGATCTTGCGAGACAGACGATCAATATCCGTCATGGTGAAGTCCACTTCTGCCTCCTGCGCTGCCGCCAGCAGATGCAATACGGTGTTGGTTGAACCGCCCATGGCAATATCCAAGGCTATAGCATTTTCAAAGGCCGCCTTGGTAGCAATACTGCGCGGTAAAGCGGTCAGATCATCACCTTCATAATAACGCTTCGCCAAAGAGACGGACAAACGCCCTGCTTCCAAAAACAGCTCACGGCGATCACTGTGGGTGGCCAACATCGAGCCATTACCAGGCAGCGACAAGCCCAATGCTTCGGTCAAGCAGTTCATAGAGTTGGCAGTAAACATTCCCGAACACGAACCGCACGTTGGGCAAGCTGAACGTTCAACAGCAGCAACATCCTCATCCGATTGATGAGGATCTGCTGCCATGACCATCGCATCGACCAAATCCAGCTTCTTTTCTTCGTTGTTTAATATGACTTTTCCCGCTTCCATAGGGCCGCCAGAGACGAAGACGGAAGGAATATTAAGGCGCAAAGAAGCCATCACCATGCCTGGGGTGATTTTGTCACAATTGGAAATACACACCATCGCATCGGCACAATGGGCGTTGACCATGTACTCCACGGAATCGGCAATAATTTCACGGCTGGGCAGGGAGTAGAGCATGCCGCTGTGCCCCATAGCAATACCATCATCAATAGCGATGGTGTTAAACTCTTTGGCCACACCACCCGCTTTTTCAATCTCCCGCGCCACCATCTGACCCAGGTCTTTGAGGTGAACATGACCTGGAACAAACTGCGTAAATGAGTTCACCACAGCAATAATTGGCTTGCCAAAATCATCATCCGTCATACCGGTAGCACGCCATAACGAACGTGCGCCGGCCATATTGCGGCCGTGGGTGGAAAGTCGTGAACGATAAGCTGGCATAGAAACCTCGTGCATGGGCATGCTTCAATTAGACCCACGAATGGAATAAAAAGTACAGGCAATGCTGCCGCGCACATTCAACCTTGCAAGCCTCAAGCGATGGCTAGGAGGCTGCCCGAGAATAGAGACCGTAGCGAGGGGATGCTGGTTTGAGGTAGATTTTCTTATGGTTTGAGGCGAATAGCATGGTCTATTTAACGAAAACAGACGGAAATAATGGCCGAAATGAGGCTTCCGCAGTAGGTCTTTCTATTCTCGGACAACCTCCTAGCATGCTAAGTAGGCGAGCATAAGTCTTTTAACAAAAAATACAACATATAATAACCACTATAAAATATATAAACATTAAAAATATGATTTATTTATATATTAATTGCTAAATATATAAATAATAGTATTATATAAATCATGCTATATATTGAAATTAAAGATAAAACCGAACTATTGACTCTTAAAGAGATGAAGAAAAACCACCCATTAATTCACATGCAAACTCGAGCGAGAGCTCTACTTTTAAGCTATGAAGGCAAGCAAGTAAAGTTGATTGCTCTCATGTGTGACTGTTGCAGACAAAGCGTTGCTCTATGGCTAAAAAACTGGTGTCTGTATGGTGTTTGTGGACTGTATGATGAAAAAAGAGAGGGGCGACCAAGGTTGTTGACTTTAGCCCAAGAAATGGACGCAGTATCGAAAATCTTAGCATCTCCTCGGTCATTAAAGAAGGTGATCCATGAGATTAAGGATAACTGGGGAGTCATTCTCAGTAGATCAACGCTGAAAAGGCTTTGCAAAAGAGGTCGATTAGCATGGAAACGAGTTAGAAAGTCTCTTCGAGGGAAAAGAGATGAAGCTAAATTCAGAGCAGCTTACGAAAACCTTCAGTCACTGACTCAGCAGGCTGATAAAGGTGAGATAAATCTTGTTTACTATGATGAATCTGGCTTTACGCTGGTGCCTTGCGTTCCTTATGCTTGGCAGCCTTTGAATGAGAATATTGAGATTCCAAGTTCGAGCAGCAAACGCCTAAATGTGTTGGGGTTTATGGGGCGAAACTGTGAGTTTGAGTCATTTGTTGTCGAGGGCAGTGTTACTTCTGACTTGGTTGTTGCCTGCTTCGATGCCTTCGCCAAAACCATAAAGAAGAAAACACTTGTGGTCATTGATAATGCTTCAATCCACACAAGCAATATTTTTTTGGAGAATATTGAAAAGTGGGAAGAAATGGGATTGATAGTCATGAATATTCCACCATATTCCCCTGAGTTGAATAAAATTGAAATACTTTGGAGAAAGATAAAATATGAATGGTTAGAGTTTTCTTCTTATAATTCGTTCGCAGACCTCAAGGAAAACCTATATTATATCTTATATCTTAGCAAATATTGGAAATAAGTATCGAATCGAATTCACGTAAATTTTGTTAAAAGACTTATGGTCAGCTACTTACCACGCATCATTACATGGTAAAAACCACCGGGGAGATGTATTCTTGATTTGCGTGCCATCAGTCAAAATTATCCCAAAAACGTGTAAATGTCAAAGCTGACCCGGACTTGTCGCAGCATCACCTTATCCATTGTTGATTTCCGTACTTAAAACCAACTGGGCGAAAGATACAACTCACCGTTCGCTATAGAAAAAGCGTAAAAGATTAATTAGATTATCATTAATAACAATAGGTTATCCATTTTATAACCACTTAAAAATGATGGGTTTTTGGTAAAAACCCTCGATTTCTCGTGGTTTTAAACCACTTA
>JAUZQP010000007.1 GCA_030950965.1 Mariprofundaceae bacterium | reverse complement strand
CGTTCACAGGCGAATGAGACAGCCGTGCCACTGGCTCCAGCGCGTGCTGTGCGCCCAATGCGATGGACGTAACTTTCGGCATCTTCAGGTAAATCGTAATTGAATACATGACTGACATCATCGACGTGAATACCACGACTGGCGACATCGGTAGCAACCAGCAGTTGCAAATCACCCTTCATGAAGGACTCCAAAATACGCATGCGTTTACGTTGTGGTACATCGCCGCTCAAAATGCCTACACCAAAACCGTAACGTGCCAAAAAGCGTGCCAGCGATTCACCCGTGCGTTTTTCGTTGGCAAAAATCATACCGCGCTGCACCTCCATACTGCGCAATAAATGTACCATCAACGGCTTTTTTTCATCCATGGCTGTGTGATAGACAATCTCTTGAATATTCGATGCCGTGAGCTCACCCTCTTCGGCGCGAATTTTCTCGGGGTTGTTCATGTGTTCGTAGGCGAGTTCCATCACGCGGTACGACAGGGTGGCAGAAAATAGCAGCGATTGGCGTTCTGCCCAATGTGGCATGCGGCGCATCATAAAACGCACATCGTTGATAAAGCCTAGATCAAACATGCGGTCAGCTTCGTCAATCACCAGCATTTCCGTGCGCTTAAGCTCGTAGCGCTTCTGCTTTAAGAAGTCGATTAAGCGTCCTGGTGTGCCGATCAATATATCCACACCATCATCGAAGGCCGATTGTTGTTTTTTGTAATCGACACCGCCATATACAGCATGCAAGCGAATGCCACTGTTTGCCGATAGTTTGCGTGCATCGTCATAAATTTGAATCACCAGCTCTCGTGTGGGGGCGATAATTAATACCCGTGGGTCACTGGCTTGCCGCCCTTTTTTGGCATCGCTGGTCAGTATGCGTTGAATGGCGGTGATGAGAAACGTCGCTGTCTTTCCCGTGCCTGTGCGCCCTTGCGCGGCAATATCTTTACCTGCCAAAGTCAGCGGCAGTGCCGATTGCTGCACATCGGTTAAATGCGTGTAGCCTATATCAGTAATCGCTTGCGCTAAGGGTTCTGCCAGAGTTAATGCTGCAAATGTTGTTGTCATGGTTGGTACCTGTCCAAAATGTGTGCTGCATGGTCACCGTGGTCAGCGGGAAGATGCAGTGATTTTTTCACTGCGATTTCATCACAATGGCTGAATTTGGGGCAATGGATACAGACAGTCCATACTTTGTGCGGCAGACTTTCTTTTGCCACCGTGTGATAGCCAAGGCGATGAAAAAACTTATCGACATAGGTCAATGCAAATACCTGTTCGATGCCGAGGTCGGTTGCCATACGTTCGCAGCCTTCAATCAGCAGCGCGCCTACGCCCAAGTGACGTTGAGGCTTTGCTACCACCAGCGAACGAATTTCTGCCAGCGTGCGTGTATAGACATGCAGGGCAGCTAACCCTGCTAACTGTCCATCGTAAAAAGCGACCATCAACTCCTGCACATGCTGACACAGGTCATCTTCATCGCGCTGCAATAAAACACCATTCTTCATATAGGGTGCCATCAGTTCCAGCATGGCAGGAATATCACTGACTTCAGCAATGCGTACATACAGACGATGTGGCATCAGTGTTGCTTCATGATGGTGTATGCTCGTTGCTGTAGGGCTTGCGCCTGTTGCACGCCTTGCGCGCTGGCATCACCCAACATGCGCGCCAATTCCTGTTGTCGCTCGCTATGATCTAGCGGTGTTAACGTAGTGCGTGTACGTTCGTGGTCACTCGCTTTGCTGATGCGAATATGATGATCTGCCACAGCAGCCACCTGCGCTAAATGTGACACCACCAGCACCTGCCGCTCCCTTCCCATGGCAGCTAATAATTCGCCAATACTCCATGCAGTTTCACCACCGATGCCGACATCCACTTCGTCAAATACTGCAATCGAAGGCGTATTAGTCGTTGCGCCACAGGCTTTTAACGCTAATACAAGGCGAGACAGCTCGCCGCCTGAGGCAACATGTTGTAGCGGTTTGAATGGTTCGCCAAGGTTGCTTGATAGCATGAACACGATCGAGTCCCAGCCTTGCGCCTGCCAGCCTTCAGCCTTTTGATGCTCTTGCACATCAATACGCACCCGCATATCCACCAATGCCAAACGATCCAGCCACGGGCGCAATGCTGCGGCGAGCTTCATGGCTGCATCCAGCCGTGCATGATGCAGTGCTTGGGCGACTTGAGTGTAACGCCGTTGCGCTTGTTCCACTACCTTTTGCCGTTGTTCTTCATCCCACGCAGCGTTTTCTAGCGCGTCGAGTTGCTGTTGCCAATCCTGTTGCCGTGCAATCAAGGCTGGCTCATCACAGCGATGCTGATGTAATAATGCTTGCAACTGATTCAGACGGGATTCTTGTGCAGCTTGCTGACTGGCATCCAGTTCCAATGCCTCAGCTTGCCGTAAATGAGGTAAAATTTCACTCAGTAGCACATCCGCTTGTTGTAGCATTTCAGCCGCTTCATGCAAGGCTGGGTGAACATCCGACATGGCAGTCACAGCATGCGCCGCTTGCACCAATAAATCGCGGGCGGATGGTTCTGCATCATCAATATAATCTAAAGCCTGCGTTGCAGCTTGTTGAATTTGTACGATATGTGAGCCTGCTGCGACATCGTATTCCAGCTTTTCCAATAAGCCCAAGTGCAGATCCAGTTGCTCAGTTGCTTGTAACTGTTGGCGTAACCAGGCTTCGCGTTCTCTGCTTTGCTGTAATTGTTGCGTGCCTTCATCCAAGGCACGTTTTGCGCTCTTAAAATCACGGTAGGCATGCGTAACCGCCTCTAGTATGGCTGAATCAATGGACTGGTCGATCAATTGTTGCTGATAATGCTTGTCCATCAATGCTTGATGTTCATGCTGACCATGTAAATCTAGGCAGATAGTGCCGATGCGTTGTAATACTTTGAGTGGTACTGCCACGCCGTTGATCCATGCGCGGGAGCGTCCATCGGTGTTAATCACGCGACGCAGTAATAGCACCGCCTCAGCTTCGATCCCTTGCTCTTCTAACACCGTGAGAACCCGTGCATCATTCGTTTCAATGCATGCCGATAACGCTGCTTGCTTAGCACCGTGACGCACCCAGTCTGCCGAAGCTCGCGCCCCAAATACTGCGCCCATTGCATCGACGAGAATAGATTTACCTGCACCAGTCTCGCCCGTGAACACCGTCATGCCGTTATTAAGCTCTAACCGTATTTCATCCACCAAAGCAAACTGCCGAATATGCAGTTCTGTTAGCATGAATCCTCCGCCACGCGGGAAGCGCCATCAGCCCAATGAAGTTTGTTGCGTAAGGTGTTGAAATAATGATGGTCTTTCATATAAACAAGGGTTATTTTACCACTCTGACGGATGCGCACTACATCGCTCGCCGTTAATTGCTGCATGGGCTCACCATCAAGATGAAGGTTGGCTGGCTCAGGTTGCGAGCACAAACGTACTTCAATAGCATCATCAGCCGAAATAATCAGCGGACGATTGCTGAGCGTGTGGGGGCAAATAGGCACGACGGCAATAGCTGCTACAGCAGGGTGGATAATCGGCCCGCCCGATGATAGCGCGTAAGCGGTAGAGCCTGCTGCTGTTGCTAAAATCAGTCCATCGGCACGTAACCTGAACGCTTGTTGATTGCGAATGCGTACATCAAATTCAACAGGGCGACTGCCGACTCGTTGGAGTACGACATCGTTCATGGCGAACCCTACATCCAACACCTCGTGGTCACGTACAATCTCCGCCTTCAGGCTAATATGCTCAATGGTTTTGAACTGCCCTGATAGAACCTTAGCAAGTGCTTGAAGCACGCTGCCTGCGGGGGTGTCGGTTAAAAAGCCCACGCGGCCCATATTGATGCCTAAAATGGGAATGCTTGTGCCAATAAAGTGGCGACCTACGCCAAGCAGTGTGCCATCGCCGCCGAGTACTAACATCATTTCGACGCAGTGAAGCATCTCAGCCATTGGCATGGTTTGAGCGTGGTGCAATACAGCGGGTTGATCTGCGACATAGACTTCGCAGCCGCATTCGCTGAGCCAAGTTGCAACCTCATCGGCCAGCGTTAGGGCGCGTGCATCGCCCTGCTTGACCACCATGCCCATGCAGCGCATCACGGCTTCGCCCACCCCTCAGGCTGGGTATGGCATTGGAAGCATTGATCCGCTTTGACATGCCCTGGTGGCTGTGGCTTCACACCATCGATTCCGTGACAGCTCATGCAAGCCGCTCGCGATGTTGCATGCATGTGAATAGCATCGTCGGGTGTTGTTTTGGTCTTGCGATCGCCGCTACCTAAAACCAGTACCAGCACTACTGTTGCAACAATGATGATAAATACCCAATCACCGCGTGATGGTTGCCACCGTTGTTTCGCCGTTTCATTCATGCGCTATACGCCTCCAGTTATTCAGGACTATTTCTAAATAAGCAAACGCTACACATACACCGTGATGCGTGTCACGCATCATGACATTTTTTTAGGGTAGCTGCGGTGAGTAATGACACATGAGCCATGACTAAATAAAAAAATATAGACAGCGTGTTTTTGCTCGCTATAGTTCGCCGCCGTTGGGACGGTGTCCATCACCGCTTCACGCTCTCTTAGCTCAGCTGGATAGAGCATCTGACTACGAATCAGAAGGCCGGGCGTTCGACTCGCTCAGGGAGCACCATACTAAAAAGAACCTACGGAATTTCCGTAGGTTCTTTTTTTTTGCCTTCGTTTGATCTACGCGAACCTGATATTCACAATCTTCTTTCGCGACCCTAAGGCTATTCAAGATAATACTGGGAGGGCTGGATTTGGGCAAAGCTGTTCTCACTCATCTCATTCAGATTGTACGCCACGGTATGCTATGATGCTATCCAGTTTTCGTTATGGCGAGAAGACGTATGAATACACGGTTCAGTTGCGCAGTCGGCGGAAGAAGTCCATCGCCATTCATGTGCTTCCCGATGGCTCTATTGAAGTCAACGCCCCGATGAATACTTTACCACAAGAGATTACGCTACTGGTTCACCAGCGCGCTGGCTGGATTGTTCGTCATGTGGAGCAGGCGCAGCAACGACATTCACGCATACTGCCGCGTGAATACACCAGTGGTGAAACGCATTTGTATCTCGGTGATAGCTATGCACTCAAGGTTGTCCCAGCCGATGTGGACTGTGTTACCGCGAGTCACGGTTTCTTTATGGTGCAATGCAGTGATGCTGCCCCCGAACATGTCAAACGCCTGCTAAACGCTTGGTACAAGCAACACGCCCAAGAGGTGTTTGCGCATAGGTTATCGCTGGTGGTGGAAGACTTCGCGTGGCTGGATTCTGCACCACCGATGGCCATCAGAGCGATGAGAAAGCAGTGGGGAAGTTGTTCCTCGCGAGGGCGCATTCATATAAACAGACATCTGGTTAAAGCTCCCGTTGAATGCTTGGACTACGTGCTGGCACATGAGCTATGCCATTTGCAGGAGTACAACCATAGCAAGCGATTCTACGCCCTGTTGGACAGACATCACCCTGGCTGGCGAGCCATCAAATCCAAGCTGGATGAAATGGCAGATATGTTTTTGAACGAATGATACGTTTTATGAACGGACAAAATGCAGTAATGGCGAATAGTCACCACGATCTGCTTTTTGTAATGCCTGAATATAGCATTGCCTACAATCATTCGTTTCAGTCAACGCCTTGCCACCCCAACTAAAACGCACAGTACCCAGCTTCTTCTCCAGAAGTAGGTCTGCAATCACCCTAGGTAACTCGCAATAAATAATCTACCAAAATAGCGTAGAGTTTTTGTTCAGCATCAAGGCGCAAAAAGCAAAGCATTGCTTGCTATGTAAGCTTTTTTGCAACGCCGATGCTGGGCAAAAAGACAAGCTTGTTTGGTAGATTATTTATTGCGAGTTGCCCTAGCATGGCGACCATTACCATTTGGAAAGGGATGAACAGCTACCAATCGGTGATGAAAACGGGCTGAAATTTCATCAGCACAGAACGTTTCGTGTTCAATCCAGCAATTTAAATCCTTACACAAGTTACGCAGCTCGATACCAATCATCTCTCGTGAAACACCAATGTTTTTGTTGGATTTACGAAACTCCCCAGCCCAGCGCCAGACATCACCAAACATCTTCTTGTGCAGTTGGCGGATAAATGTCTCACTCACCACATCCTTCCAACGTGAACGCCATGCCCATTGCATCCCCGCCTGAATATTTATTGCCTCAAAAAGGTTTAACTCTTCACGGGTTGATATGTGGGCTTCCCTTTTAAGACGGTACATCCTTTAACAGCAACGTGTTGAACGGGGTGTGATGGCAAGGATTTGAACTCAAGGGTAGGGTGCGCTTGCGCACAAAATGGCGTTGTAGAACCCCATATACTTGTTCATTTATCACACCTCTGCATGGAGTTGTACCGCCGTGTGGTGCGCAAGCGCACCCTACGCCTCACCGTTGCAGCTCTCTTTTTGTCCCGTCTTAAGCGGAAAGCCGATATGTGAGTCAGTCTCAAGCCTTCCGCTTCATCAGGGTCAAGGGGCGTTGCGCCCTGCGGATAATAAAATGCCATTAATCTAGTTCCCATATAGCTTTAGCGGAATTTCGCACAAGATAGTCTGTATTTTCTTTAATGCCCTGTCGGTTCTCATCCATAGTTAGCCCCTGTTGCTCCAACAGCATAGAGTGCTGGATGGCTGTGTGCATTTTTTTTGCATATTTGTGTGCTTGATTCTCCACGTTGGCTTCTAGGCTCTTGCGTGGTAGCAGTGCATAGACAAACACGCAATCCATTGCCTCAGCAGCCTTTTTCATGGAGTTGATCGTCGCTGTTCCTGCCACTTCGCCTTTTTCCAATGCAACAATGCGTTGCTTTTGTACACCAAGCCGTCGTGCTAATTGTTCACCTGTCATACCAATGGCATCACGGATGGGTGCAATTAAAAGTGCGGGGATTTTACACTTTTCCCTCATTTATGTTTAGAATACTGGCATGAATAATAAAATAGACCAAAAATTTATGACCCGAATGAATCAACACCCCCTGCTACGTAAGCGCATGGAAGAATTAC
>JAUZQP010000069.1 GCA_030950965.1 Mariprofundaceae bacterium | reverse complement strand
TACAGCCCGCCAAGGTGTGCTGAAAAATGATGACTTATTCATGGCTTCCCCCCTCTTTCGCTTAACAGGCAAAGGGTCGGTTAATCTTCCTGCTTCAACCATGGATTACCATATGCGTCCTAAGCTGGTAGCAACGCTGGTAGGTCAGGGTGACCAAGCCGATGGGCGCACAGGGGTAACCATTCCTTTGCATATTAGTGGTTCATTTGATGCACCATCCATTACTCCAGAGCTGGATGCTCAAAGCATTGTCAGTGGTGTGAAAAATGTTTTAAAAGGCGGTAATCCTTTGAAGGCTCTTGGGCAAAACCCTGCGTCGGGTACGATTCCAGCTAACCCTACCCAGGCAGCAAAAGAGAAGGTAAACAAGGCACTTGGTGGCTTGATTCCAGGATTTTAGGTAACGCGCTATAAATAATCGACCAAAATCGCGCAGGATTTTTGTTCAGCATCAAGGCGTAAAAAGCAACGCATAGCTCGCTATGTAAGCTTTTTTTGCAACGCCGATGCTGGGCAAAAAGACAAGCTAGTTTGGTAGATTATTTGTTGCGAGTTACCTTAAGTAGGTAGGGGCATCCCTTGTGAATGCCCTTTCCTTATGTGGAATATTCCAACCTTGATGATGGAGCGATGATGAGCGAACCGAGTACGATCAGCAGTCCGCCACGCTTCCCCTTGCGTTGGCGTTGGACGATAATGATGGGCATTGCCATGAGCATGGCCTTGGGCATTTTAACATGGCTTATTTTGCATATTGAACATGATGCGTGGTTGGAAAGTCAGCAGCAGCAGGCGAGCCAGTTGGTTGAACGTTTGGCACAATCGCTCAAGCTGCCTGTGTTGACGCATAGTAAGCCAGAGATTGATGTCGCAGCGCGCAGTTTTATACAGTCGGTAACTTCGGTGCGTGGTATCTTGGTGCAATCGCCTGAAGGGGTGCAATCCTTTGGCGATACTGATGATGCGCCTGATTTCTCTACTGCTGCAATCACCACAGATCTACTGCAATTAGGCGAGAATGACAGTTGGTTTGCCAAACGCTTGGCATATAATAAAACCAACATCGGTGTGTTAGCGGTCCGTTTTTCCAGCCAAGCGTGGGAAGATTTATCCAATGCTTTATTGATGCGTATGGTATCACTCGCAGGGTTGGTGGTATTCAGCGCGTTGTTTTTAACCTACTGGGTGGCAGGGCGCATGAGTAAACCGTTAGAGCAAATTGCGCGGGCGGCCTCTCGTGTGGGACATGGTGACTATGATGCTGAACTCCCTGTTCATGGTAATGATGAAATCAGCGATGCGGCAGAACAATTTAACTTCATGCTACAAGAGCTGCGTCACAAAGAGGAGATGCGACAAGAGTTCGGGCGTTATTTGAACCCGAACTTGGTATCTAAAGTGTTTCGCGATGATAATGCCAGTGTGGAAAATCATCGCCAAGATGTCACTGTATTGTTTGCCGACATGGTGAGTTTTACCGCCTTTTCGGAGGGGCGTGACCCAGAAGCGATTGTGGATGTATTGAATCGTCACTTTGAGGTCTTTCATTACGTGATTGATTATTTTGGTGGTCATGTCGATAAATACATTGGTGATGCAGTCATGGCGGTGTTTAATCACCCCCATGATGACCCCCACCATGCTAGACATGCTGCAATGGCTGGTCTGGCTATGGCAGCGACTTGTCGCCGCCTAGGATTGCTACGCGATGACGGCGAACCGATTGCATTCCGTATAGGGATCAATGCAGGTGAAGTGATTGTGGGTAATATCGGTGCGAAAAAACGTTTGGAATATACCGTAATCGGAGATGCCGTGAATCGCGCCTCGCGCATGGGTGGTATTGGGCAGGGCAATGAAGTTGCCTTGCCAGAGTCAACATTTACTCAATTAGGCGATGGTTTTGTGTTTGCTAAAATGGGTGACATTAAAGTCAAAGGTGTAAGTGAGGCGATGAGTTGCGGTACAGTGCGTGTCATGAACGCTGCATGCGAGGAAGAAATCGCCCGTGCTGTTGCCCTTGCCTTTGACCTTACCAGCTAATGCACAGGAAATGTAATTATTCACACCCCCTCTGTTTTTTCGCCATCAAGGCGAAAGCGCGCAGTTTACGCTTGGGTAAATGAGCACTTTCAACGCAGAGGGCGGAAAAATCAGTGGGGGGAGTGAATGATTACCGGGGAATTATTGGAGAGATATAGCATGTTACGTATTTTAGGATTGAGCCTTTGTTTGATCGTTGCTGGCTGTGCCAATCAAGGCGGCGGTACATCAAAGCACTACTACAGCAATGATAAACAGCCTTATCAGCAAGCTGAAGCATTTTTTAAGCAAGGGAAAGTGATGCAGGCGCGTGAACGTTTGCAGCATATCAAGCCGGGACATGCCGATTATAAAAGGGCGCAATCCCTACTCAACAAGACCGTAGAACCGTCACGCCAACGTTTACTGCATTACCATCGGAAAAAAGCAGCCAAGGCAAAACGAGGCAAGCAATGGTATGTTGCTTGGCAGCAATATCAGCAGGCAGCAGCGTTAAGCGAAAATAAGAAAGATGCACAACAGATGTTAGCCATGCAACTGCGCTTACGTTCCGCTCGTGCACAAGCCCTGTTTGCGCAACGGCAGCGCGAAGATCAACAATTTCTCGCGTGGCAAGATGATTACCAACCGACGAAAACGCTGGATGCCAACGATCAAGCATTTCGTGTCTTTCATCATTTATTGCAACAAGACCTTAACCATCGCGTCAGTGAAAGTATTAAGCAAGCTAAAAAGCTGAAAAAAAATACGCCTGAATTGGCTTATGTATTATTGCTATCAGCGGAACGTTTAAACCCTGAAGCGGTGGATAATCGTTTAATGGAGAGCGTCAAAGCAGCCATGCCACAAGGTGTGAAGATTAAGCCGAACCAGAGAAAAGCGAAACGCGCCCGTACAGGCAGTACATCGACTCGCATAGATTTTGCCAAAGTGAAGTCCTTAGTGAAACATCAAAAATGGCTCAAAGCTCAACCTTTCATCCGCGCCTTAAAGCAATCAGGCAGTAAAGGGAAAGCGTTGCTTAAAGCGATTCACCAAGGCTCTATTGCCGCCGCTGCCGATTGGTATGCACAAGGACGTAAAGCCTTTGCTGTCGAAAAAATTGATGATGCCGTGCGTTTTTGGGATCGTGCGGTAACCTTAAACTCAGACAGCGATGAATATGTCAACGCACTGCAACGCGCCTTGCAACTGCAAGAGCAGTTACACATCATCCAGAAACAACAATAAGGATCTTCCATGCGTGATTCCATTTTACAGCCGCGCCGCGTCAGTCGCAGTATTCAAGTCGGCGATATACGTGTCGGCGGTGATGCGCCCATTGCTGTGCAGTCGATGACCAACACTCCGACCACCGACATTGATGCTACGGTAGCGCAAATCGAACGCATTGCCGCCGCCGGTGCCGATGTGGTGCGCGTGTCGGTGCCTGATCCTGAATCAGCGGCGGCGATGTATGAGATTGTCCGCCAAAGTAGCATCCCTGTGATTGCCGATATTCATTTCAGTTACAAAATGGCACTGGCTTCACTCGAAGCAGGCGTACATGGTTTGCGCCTGAATCCTGGCAATATTGGTACGAGGGATCGGGTAGAACGTGTGGTGGCAGCAGCGCGTGAGCGTGGTATTTCGATCCGCATCGGCGTTAATGCAGGTTCGCTGGAAAAAGAGTTGTACGATAAATACGGCGAGCCGTGTGCCGATGCGATGGTCGAGTCTGCGATTAATCATATTCGGATTCTTGAAGATATGGATTTTTACGACATTAAGATCTCCCTTAAAGCCAGCAATATCCCGATGACTGTCGTGGCATACCGTAAGTTGGCAACGATGGTGGATTACCCCCTGCATTTAGGGATCACCGAATCAGGCAGCATGGTCGCTGGCAGTGTTAAATCATCCATTGGTTTAGGGCTACTGCTGGCGGATGGTCTTGGCGATACGATTCGCGTGTCGCTGGCGGCCGAGCCAGAAGAAGAGGTGCGCGTGGGTTTTGAGATTCTCAAAAGTCTTGGGCTGCGCCATCGTGGGGTTAATTTGATTGCCTGCCCCAGTTGTGCGCGGCAAAAATTTGCGGTGATTGATACGGTGAATATATTGGAAGAACGCTTTGCACATATTCAGGAAAGTTTGGATGTGGCCGTTATCGGTTGCGTCGTCAATGGCCCTGGTGAAGCGCAGGAAGCGACCTTAGGTATTACAGGTGGTTACCCGACGCATACGCTGTATTGTGATGGTCAAAAATCCGCCCGCGTTAAATCCAGTCAGATGATTGATACTTTGGTGAAAGAAGTAGAAGCCCGTGCCGCAGTGATTCGCGCACAAAAAGAGGAGTAGTCTTTGGCTAAGAAATTACAATCCATTCGCGGAATTCACGATGGTTTGCCGCACGATGTTGCGCGTTGGCAGCAAGTAGAACGTGTAGCACGACAGGTATTTAGCAATTATGCCTTTAGCGAAGTGCGTTTGCCTGTGTTGGAACCGACGGAACTGTTTGTTCGTTCCATTGGTGAAGCGACCGATATTGTGTCCAAAGAGATGTATCATTTTGTCGATCAAGGTGAAGATGCGATCTGCTTGCGTCCCGAAGGTACGGCGGGTGCAGTGCGTGCTTATTTGCAAGCCGGTTTGACCAGGGCAGGTCAGCAACGTTGGTTTTATACCGGACCGATGTTTCGCCGTGAACGACCACAAAAAGGACGTTTGCGTCAGTTCCAACAAATGGGCGCGGAATGCTTTGGTGCAGCAGGCCCCTTAGCCGATGCCGAAGTGTTGGCGATGGGCTGGCAACTGGTCACACAATTAGGTTTGCAGGAACTCACGATGGAAATCAATTCGCTGGGTTGTTCGGCTTGCCGACCAGCCTACCGCGAAGCTTTGGTGAACTTTTTGCAGCAGAAGTCGGAACATCTGTGTGAAACCTGTATCCAACGCATCGACAGCAATCCCATGCGTGTGCTCGATTGTAAAAACGAAACCTGCCAACAGCAATTGCACGATGCGCCAGAGATGATTCGTCATTTGTGCAGCGATTGCGACACCCATTGGGCTGGTCTGCAACAAGGCTTAGCGACTTTGGATGTGCCCTACCGTATCAATCCCCGTATTGTACGTGGGCTCGATTATTATAACCGCACAGCGTTTGAAATCATCACCGATCAACTCGGCGCACAAGGTACGGTACTGGCTGGTGGACGTTATGATGGTTTAATCGGTGAACTGGGCGGTCCGGCGACACCAGCCATTGGTTTTGCCGCAGGCATGGAACGACTCGCCTTATTGCTGCCAGAAACAAAAGCTGTCAGCGCGCAAGTGACCGTTGTAGCCATCGGTGATGACAACATCAGCACTGCATCGCTACGTCACGCCCACAGCTTACGGCAAGCTGGCATTAGCACCATTCATGCTGGTGGCGGAGCGATGAAACGGCAAATGAAAATTGCCGACCGAGAAAATACAGCTTTTTGTATGATTATTGGCGAAGATGAACTAGCAGCCCAGCAAGTAGTACTCAAAAAGATGTGTGATGGCAGCCAACAAACACTTAGTTTGGATGCTGCGATGGAGTATATTCAAGATTCATCACTCATGACCGTTGGGCAGAAATAGCCAATAAATCGTAACCATTCACACCCTTTTTTTTATCCTCAAGATGAAACAGCACCGTTTACGCTTGGGTAAATGAGCATTTTCAATGCAGTGGATGGAAAAATCAGTGGGGGAGTGAATCGTTGCAACGAAGTGCTTGCAGCTATGAATTGGTTGATTAAGCAGTGTGACCTTTCAATAGGAGTTTTTATGTTACGTTATTTTACTGCAATACTGGTGTGCGCCTTGTTATTCACTGCTTGTGCAACCGTGGGTGAGCGCAAAGCAAAACATGCTGAAGCCTCGTATGCGCAGGGTGATTATGATGCCGCTT
>JAUZQP010000068.1 GCA_030950965.1 Mariprofundaceae bacterium | reverse complement strand
ACGCTGCGATAGCATGCGCTGCTTACCAGCTATATTAATAGCATCAGGCAGGCTCATATCTACATCTTCAGCCTGCGCGTTAGGTGACAATGCGGGCGCAGCAAGCAACAGCAATGTTGCCATCGTCCCCAAACACAAGCGGCATGCCGCCGTCGAAAATATTGAATTCATAATTATTTTCCTCAGTGACCACTAGGAGGCTGTCCGAGAATAGAAAAACCTACTGCGGAACCCCCATTTCGGCCATGATTTCCGCCTGTTTTCGTTAAATAGCCCTGCTATTTGCCTCACACGCCGAAAATCATGACTCAAAATGGGAATCCCTCGCTACGGTCTCTATTCTCGGACAACCTCTTTGGTAAGAGGTGCGCTCTTACCGCTGGGGAGGGGTAACCCTCTTTTTTTTAAACAACAACGACCAAGTAAAACAAACCATGAGTGAGAGACATTACCAGGCTTGTTGACCTAGGAGGGTGTCTTTCTATTTTTAGACAGCCTCCTAGTGGTCACTGAGGAAGATAATTATGAATGCAATATTTTCGACGGCGGCATGCCGCTTGTGTTTGGGGACGATGGCAACATTGCTGTTGCTTGCTGCGCCCGCATTGTCACCTAACGCGCATGCTGAAGATGTAGATCTGAGCCTGCCTGATGCTATTAATATAGCTGGTAAGCAGCGCATGCTATCGCAGCGTATGGTTAGTTTTTATGCGATGCTGGGCTTGAACGTGAATGTAGATGATAGCAAAAATAAACTCCAAGCCGCCGTTTCGCTGTTTGATACGCAGGTATCTCAACTGCAACACATTGCAGGTGTTGACCATGCGTTAAGCTTTTCTTACAAAGAAAGTATCAGCACCGAATGGGCGAAGGTGCGCCAGTTGGCTGGACTAACACCCACCAAGAAAAGAGCGGCGCAACTGCGTCAATTAGCCGATGTTTTATTGGTGAAGTCCAATGACTTCGTCTTGCAACTGGAAGATGTGAGTGGTTCATCACAAGGTAAGCTGGTGAATTTAGCTGGTCGCCAACGCATGCTATCGCAACGCATTGCAGGCATGTACATGGAAAATGTATGGGAAGTGTCGGTTGAAAACATAACAGCCAAGAAAGAGCGGGCTCAACATGAATTCGATGAGGCATTACAGCAACTGCAAGAAACAGCGGAAAACACCACCGAGATTACCAAGCTGTTGGGCTTGGTTGCTGGTCAATGGCATGCGTTTACCGCTATTAATAAGCTGAAAAATAAAGCGTATGCACAGCCAGCTATGGTGGCACAGGCGGCGGATAGTATTCTTGAATTAATGAACACTGTTACAGGCTTGTACGCAAAATTATAAAATGCGGCAGAAGTTTGCGCTTGTGGTGGGTATCGCTACCATGCGCGCACTTTTGATTGATGTTTATAATGGAGTGTACCATGGAAATCCAGCTACCTGATGGCTCAACGCGCACCTTAAATGAAGGTGCTACGGCGATGGATTTAGCTACCGATATTGCCGCTGGCTTGGCGCGTTCAGCCTTGGCTGTGCATGTAAATGGTACACTTCGTGATATGTCACAACCGCTATGTGATGGTGATACGGTGGCTATTATTACCGACAAATCCGATGAAGCGGTGGAGATTATTCGCCATTCTTCGGCGCATTTATTGGCACAAGCGGTGCAATCATTGTTCCCTGATGCGCAAGTAACCATTGGCCCCGTAATTGAAGATGGCTTCTTTTATGACTTTGCTTATTCACGCCCTTTTACGCCTGAAGATCTCACCAAAATCGAACAAAAAATGCGCCAACTTAGCAAGCAAAAGCTGCCTATTATCCGCGAAGAATGGGCTAGGGATGATGGCATCGCATTTTTTAAAGCACAGGGCGAACATTACAAGGCACAATTGATTGAACGCATTCCCGAAGGCGAAACGATCAGCGTGTACCGCCAAGGTGATTGGCAGGATCTATGTCGTGGCCCCCATGTTCCGCGCACCGATAAACTCAAATATTTCAAACTGATGCGCGTGTCTGGTGCATACTGGGAAGGCAATTCAGCCAACGAGCAGCTACAGCGTATTTACGGCACAGCTTGGGCAAACAAGGATGATTTAGCCGCCTATTTACACCGTCTTGAAGAAGCTGAAAAACGCGATCACCGCAAACTAGGGAAATCTCTAGACCTGTTCCATCTGCAAGATGAAGCACCTGGGATGATTTTTTGGCACCCTAAAGGCTGGCATATTTGGCAGGTGGTGGAAAATGAAATCCGCCAAGTGATGCGCCAACACGACTACCAAGAAATTAAAACACCACAGCTCGTGGATCGTCGCCTGTGGGAGAAGTCAGGTCACTGGGAGAAATTTCGTGACGATATGTTCACCACCAGCACCGAGAACCGCGATTACGCCATCAAACCGATGAACTGCCCCTGCCATGTGCAAGTATTTAAGCAACATCTGCACTCTTACCGTGATCTTCCCTTGCGTCTGGCAGAGTTTGGCTCTTGCCACCGTAACGAACCCTCTGGCACACTCCATGGGCTGATGCGCTTGCGCAACTTCGTGCAAGATGATGCGCATATTTTTTGCGCCGAAAGTCAGATTCAAGACGAGGTGAGCGCGTTTATTGATCTGGTATTCAACGTGTACAAGCGTTTTGGTTTTGATGATGTCATTATCTTCCTGTCCGACCGTCCCGAACAACGTGTAGGCACAGACGAACAATGGGACAAGGCGGAATCCTCCCTCCATGAAGCACTACAGAGCAAAGAGATTCAATATGGATTAAACCCTGGTGAAGGTGCATTTTATGGTCCGAAAATTGAATTTTCGCTCAAAGATTGCCTAGGACGTGTCTGGCAGTGCGGCACGATTCAGGTCGATTTCTCGATGCCTGGACGCTTGGGAGCGGAGTATGTTGCCGAAGATAACACCCGCCAAACGCCCGTGATGTTACATCGCGCTATTTTGGGATCTTTAGAGCGTTTTATTGGTATCCTTATCGAAGAACACGCGGGAAAATTGCCTTTTTGGCTGTCTCCTGTGCAGGCTGTGGTCTGTAATATTTCGGATAATCAGGCTGAATATGTGAAAAAATCCGTGCAAACGATGCGTGATGCAGGCTTCCGAGTCGAAGCGGACTTGCGCAATGAGAAAGTCGGCTATAAAGTGCGCGCCCATACTTTACAACGCACCCCTTACATTTTGGTGGTTGGGGATCGTGAATGTGAAGAAGGCACTGTATCCGTGCGTTCCCGTGAGGGTGACAATCTGGGTGCAAAATCTGTTGATGATTGGATCGTTGACATGCACAGCATGACAGCGAATTACCAATAGTCTTATAAGGTATAAGGAGAACACTATCGCTAAAAAAGAGCTGGCTATAAACTATAGTATTGAGGCCGCAGAAGTAAGGGTCATCGGTAGCGATGGAAGTCAGGTTGGCGTGTTAAGTGTCCCCCAGGCCGTGCGCAAAGCTGAAGAAGAAGGACTGGATCTGGTTCAGATTTCCCCTAACGCTAAGCCGCCAGTCTGTAAGATCATGGACTATGGCAAGTACAAGTATGAGCAGAGTAAGAAAGCCAACGAAGCCAAGAAACGCCAGCATATTATTCAAGTAAAGGAAGTGAAAGTTCGGGCAAGTACCGATCAACATGACCTTGATGTGAAGTTGAAACTGGTTAAAAAGTTTTTAGAAGCTGGCAATAAAGTCAAAGTATCACTGCGTTTTCGTGGACGTGAAATGGCTTTTAAAGGTAAAGGAACGGAACAACTGGAGCATATTGCGAAAGAAGTTGCTGAACTTGGCAAGCCAGAGAAGATCCCAAATATGGAAGGTCGCCAAATGATTATGATTTTGGCTCCCAACAAGAAGTAGTTCAGTAGATTATTGCAAATCAGTGTCTCAATGCTGTTTTGTTAGGAAGGAAACATCATGCCTAAGATGAAGTCAAACAGTGGCGCGCTCAAGCGTTTCAGTAAGACTGGAAGTGGTAAATGGAAACGCAACAAAGCATTTTCCAGCCACATTTTAACCAAGAAGTCACCTAAACGTATCCGTAGTTTCCGTGGTACAGAATTGGTAGCTCAGTCTGACAAAAAAGCCCTTACTCGCCTGCTTCCAGGCTTGTAATACAAGTTATTCGTGCAAGCACGAATAACTCAGCTTAAGACCGTTCCTAGAGGACGGTCTTTTATTCTCACATGCCAGGCGAACCCGTGCCGACCATGTGTTCAATATAGGAGAGCAATATGCCTCGTGTAAAATCGGGTGTTCAGGCTCACGCCAGACACAAAAAAGTAATCAAAGCAGCCAAAGGCTATCGTGGTCGTCGTAAGAACTGTTTCCGTGTAGCAACCCAAGCGGTTGATAAAGCACGTCAATACGCTTACCGTGACCGTAAAGTGAAAAAACGTGACTTCCGTAGCTTGTGGATTGTGCGTATTAACGCAGCAGCCCGCATTCATGGCTTAAGCTATTCACGTTTCATGTACGGTTTGGCGCAAGCAGGTATTGAGCTGGATCGTAAGATTTTGGCTGACATGGCCGTGCGTGACATTGATGCGTTTGGTAAATTGGCAGAAACCGCGAAAGCGAATATTTAACGCCCTTACACTTAGAGCAAGCGCGTGTTCATGCGCATGGTTGTAAGTAATGTTTGAAAGGCAGGGCTAGGAGGCTGTCCGAGAATAGAAAGACCTACTGCGGACCCCCCATTTCGACCATGATTCTCGTCTATTTTCGTTAAATAGACCCTGCTATTCGCCTCAAACAGCCGAAAATCATGACTCAAAATGGGAATTCCTCGCTCCGTTCTCTATGCTCGGACAGCCTCCTAGTCCCTGCCTTTTTTTATTTGTGACGATTGATCTCGGAGTAAGTCATGAGCGACAGTACATCGCTGACGGAACAATTAGAAGCAACCCAACAACGGGCTATTGCTGACTTTTCCCAAGCAAAAAACTTAAAAGAACTGGATGCCTTGCGTACCCAATACTTGGGTAAAAAAGGTGTCTTAACAGATGTCCTCAAAGGTGTAGGTCGCTTGGCTCCTGCCGAACGCCCGCTGATTGGTCAGCAAGTCAATAGCGTTAAACAAGCGTTGAATGAAGCCTTGGGTACAGCTACGGAACAGTTGCAGCAGCAAGAACGTCAGCAGCGCATCGAAGCGGAGCGCTTGGATATTTCCTTGCCAGCTCGCCGTCAAAGCACGGGCGCGCGCCACCCTATTCAACAAGGCTTGGATGAAATTAGCGATATTTTCAGCCGCATGGGCTTTACCATTGCTCAAGGGCCTGAGATGGAAGATGAGTTCCATAACTTTGATGCCTTAAACATTCCGCCAGAACACCCTGCACGTGCCATGCATGACACCTTTTTTTTACAATCCGATGACGATGTTTCACGTCTGCTGCGCACCCATACCTCACCCGTGCAGATTCGTGCTATGTTGAAGCATATCAAAGCCAACGGTGAAAGTCCGCTGGCAGTGGTGGCACCTGGGCGCGTATTTCGCTGCGATCACGATGTCACCCACTCGCCGATGTTCCACCAAGTGGAAGTGTTTAAAGTGGGCGAAGATGTGTCGATGGCACAGCTCAAAGGTGTGCTGCAATACTTTTTATCCAGTTACTTTAATCAAGATTTGCCCATTCGTTTGCGCCCCAGCTATTTTCCCTTTACCGAACCATCGGCAGAAGTGGATATGGGCTGCGTGATGTGCCAAGGCAAGGGCTGCCGTGTGTGTAAAAACACGGGTTGGTTGGAGGTTCTTGGCTCAGGCATGATTCATCCCAATGTGTTGAAATCTGTCGGCTTGGATAGCGAACGCTGGTCTGGTTTTGCCTTTGGCTTGGGTGTAGAGCGTTTGGTGATGCTCAAGTATGGCATTCCTGATTTACGCCTGTTTTTTGAAAATGATGCGCGCTTTTTACGGAGGATCGGGGCATGAGACTGGCATTATCTTGGTTAAACGAATACGTTGAACTGACAGCATCGGTAGATGACATTGCAGCGGCCTTGGTGCGCTTGGGTCATGAAGTCGAAGCTATCGAATACCCGCGCCAAAGTTTGGAAAAAGTACGTGTTGGTCACATCTTGAGCAAAGAGCTACATCCTAATGCTGACCGTTTGAGCCTGCTGCAAATTGATATTGCTGCTGAAGCTCCGCTCGCCATTGTCTGTGGCGCAAGCAATATGGGTGTGGGTGACAAGATCCCCGTGGCGACCATCGGTGCGGCACTGCCCAATGGCATGGTCATTAAAAAAGGTAAAGTGCGCGGCGAAACCAGTTTTGGCATGTGTTGCTCCGAAGCTGAATTGGGGCTGGCAGCTGATGCTGAAGGCTTGCTTATTCTGCCTACGGACGCGCCCATTGGGCAATCAATGGGCGAGTTTTTACAGCTTGAAGCAGCGATTATTGATGTGTCCATCACACCCAATCGCGGTGACTGCATGAGTGTGCAAGGCTTGGCGCGTGAACTTGCGGCAGACTTCGGTGTGCCGTTGAACAAGCCTGCGATTATATCTGTAAGTGATACCGTGGGTTCTTCGATCAATATTCACCACGATGCGGTGAATGATTGTCCCTACTACCTAGCGCGTAGCATACAGGGTGTGACAGTAAGCGATTCCCCTGCATGGCTGCAAGGTCGTCTTATTGCGGCAGGTCAACGCCCTGTCAATGGCGTGGTCGATGTACTTAATTACATCATGCTGGATATGGGGCAGCCCATGCATGCATTTGATGCAGCGCGTATTGACGGTAACCTTCATATCCGCAGTGCTGCGCAAAGCGAAGGCTTTGATGGTCTAGATGATCGCCATATTGACCTGAATGCTGGTGATTTGGTGATTGCTGATGATCACCACGTTTTGGCGATAGCTGGCATCATGGGTTCACAAGACTCTGGTGTCACGGCAACGACCACCGATATTGTGTTGGAA
>JAUZQP010000067.1 GCA_030950965.1 Mariprofundaceae bacterium | reverse complement strand
CTACGTCAGCATATTGGCGATGCTATCAGCCAGTGGTCTGCGGATGTGCGCGGCAAACGATTCCCGAGGGGCGATGATGAAAGTCATTGAAGAGGCATCGTGGCTGCGCCATGAGTTAGCCGCCTTTCGCCATGAACGGATCGCCCTTGTACCTACCATGGGTTGCCTGCACGAGGGACATATCAGCCTGATTCACCAAGCAAAAAAGTTGGCCGATGTGGTAGTGGTGAGTATTTACGTCAATCCGTTACAATTTGGAGCGAACGAAGACTTGGCACATTACCCACGTCCGTTCGCCGAAGATGCGCGCCGTTGCCAAGCCGAAGGGGTGAACTTCTTGTTTCACCCCACCAAGCTTTATGATGACGCAGGCCCTGCTGTGACTTTGCGTGTGGCAGCCTTAGCTGATGGCTTGTGTGGCGCGCATCGCTCTGGTCATTTTGATGGCGTAGCGACAGTGGTGAACCTGCTATTGAATATCGTCCAGCCTGATTTGGCAGTATTTGGCGAAAAGGATTGGCAACAATTAACCATTATTCGCCGCATGGTGCATGATCTATGCCTCCCAGTGGACGTGGTGGCTGCCCCCATTGCTCGTGAAGCCGATGGGCTGGCGATGAGCAGTCGTAACCGTTATTTAAGCACTACCCAACGACAACAGGCCACAGTATTGAATCAAGTCCTGTGCCAAATGCACGCACAATGCCAGCACGGCGAACAGCAAACAGGTGTGTTAATCGACGCAGGTCGCTGCTTACTGCATCAGCATGGCTTAGATGCTGAATACCTTGAAGTCCGAGATGAAAACACCTTACAAGCTATCACCACCATCGGGCAACAGCCCGCTCGCGCTTTTATTGCCGCACGCCTTGGCAATACGCGCTTGATTGATACGACAATACTAAGAGAGTCCGCCCCATGCAACTGACTTTATTGAAATCAAAACTCCATCGCGCCACCGTAACCCATGCGGAATTAGATTACGAAGGCTCGTTATCGATTGACGCAAACCTGATGCAGGCAGCCAACATCATGCCTTTTGAGCAGCTCCATGTGTACAACGTCAACAACGGCGAACGCTTCACCACCTACGCTATCAGCGGCGAAGCGGCTAGCGGTGTCATCGGTGTCAACGGAGCGGCTGCGCACAAGGCAGACCCTGGTGATTTGTTAATCATCTGCACCTATGCGGTACTGGATCAAGCAGAAGCTACGCGCTTCAACCCTGCCTTAATCTACCTCACGGCAGACAACGCCATCAGTCACCGCAGCCACGGTGTGTTGGCAGCAGCATGATGGTCTGGACAACGGTTTTTCTACTCGCCCTATTTTTAGTAACCGCCATGGAGGTCTATTTAAGCTTCCGTCAAAGCCATTACGTGCAACAACACCGCACCGCTGTGCCACCGCGTTTTGCCTCGGTCATCACCTTGGACGCACATCAAAAAGCAGCCGATTATACGCTCGCAAAACATCAACATGGTTTATGGGCGCAAGCTTTTTCTGTAATACTGCTACTGGCATGGACGCTAGGCGGCGGCTTGAACGCATGGGATCAAGCCGTATCAACGTTAGCTTGGTCGCCGTTATGGATAGGCGTGGCAGTCATGCTGGGATTTTTCGTCATCGGCAGCCTGTTAGAAATCCCACTGGCTGCATGGCAAACTTTTGGACTGGAAACGCGCTTTGGCTTCAATAGTTCAACATGGCAGCTCTATGTCGTCGATCACCTCAAACAACTATTGCTGATGTTGCTGATTGGTGGCCCTCTCATCGCATTGCTCTTGTGGTTGATGCAAGAAGCAGGGGAGTGGTGGTGGTGGTATGCGTGGTTGGTTTGGACTGCCTTTTCGCTGCTCATGATGTGGGCATTCCCCACCTTGATTGCGCCCTTGTTTAACCGCTTTGAACCCTTGGAAGATGGCGAAGCGCGCACACGCATCGAAGCCCTGTTACAACGCTGTGGCTTTGCTTGTAATGGCTTGTTTGTGATGGATGGTTCGCGTCGTTCATCCCACGGCAATGCCTATTTCACAGGTATGGGAAGGTCCAAGCGCATTGTGTTTTTTGATACACTGCTAAAAAACCTGACCATTGACGAGGCAGAAGCGGTGTTGGCACATGAATTGGGGCATTTCCATCATGGGCATGTGAAGCAGCGAATTATCAGCATGACGCTGTTCTCGCTCGTAGGTTTTGCTCTGCTGGGCTGGATCGCTGAACAGCCATGGTTTTACCACGGTTTAGGCATCAGCCACGCATCAAACTATATGGCATTATTACTGTTTATGCTGGTGCTGCCGTTGTTTTCTTCATGGTTATCGCCGCTGATGAATGCCTTTTCGCGCAAGCATGAGTTCCAAGCAGATGCCTATGCCGTAGCACACAGCAGCGGCGAAGCTTTGGTCGAAGCATTAACAAAACTGTACCGCGACAATGCAGCCACACTGACTACCGACCCGTGGTATTCAGCATGGCATGACTCCCACCCGCCCGCATCCGTGCGAATAGCGCAAATTGATCGTCATAAACATCATGACAGCTGAGTATTTCACCGCTGAAACCTTCGCCTTTTTACGCGAATTGGAGCACAACAACAACCGCGAATGGTTTAACGCCAACAAGCCGCGTTACGAAGCGGTAGTGCGTGAGCCTGCCCGCGCCCTCATTCGTGCTATGCAGCCTGAGCTTGCCCGTTTTGCACCAAACTTTGTTGCCGATGATCGCAAAATGGGTGGCTCCTTGATGCGGGTCTATCGCGATGTGCGCTTTGGTAAAAACAAAGCCCCCTACAAAACAAACATCGGCATTCAGTTTCGCCATCAGCAAGGCAAGGACGTTCACGCGCCAGGTTTTTACCTACACATCGCGCCCGATGAAGTCTTTGCTGCTGTAGGCATGTGGCACCCCGATAGCACAGCATTAAAAGGGATTCGCCAAGCTATCGACGTGATGCCCGAACGCTGGTGTGCCGTGCGTGATGAAGCTACCTTCAGCCAAGTATTCACCCTGTCGGGCGATAGCCTCAAGCGTGCGCCCAAAGGTTATAGCATAGATCATTCGCAGATCAACGACCTCAAACGCAAAGATTTTATTGCCATTGCACCCTTAATGGAGGAATTGGTCATCGGTGAGGATATCACAGACATACTCATGGATTGCTTTGAAACGGGGGCAGAATTTGCAAATTATTTGTGCCGTAGTATCAATGTTGCCAGCCATTAACCTGAATGAAAAATTCATTGAGGGCAAAGCTTTTACGCAACCATCACGACGATGCATGAATATACAGGCTAACATGTATTTGCATTTAATTTGCAAGAATTGAAATGATCGCTAAACTATGCCCACGCCTTGGATTTTCTAGGGTTAAAAAAGGAGAGATTTTATGAGTTCATTGTTTGATACCCTTGGTGGTGATGCAGCAGTTAATGCGGCAGTTGATATTTTTTACCGTCGTGTGTTAGGTGACTCCTATGTCAAACGTTTTTTTGAAGGCGTAGATATGGAGACTCAGGCTAGCAAGCAAAAAGCGTTTTTAACCGTAGCTTTTGGTGGCCCTAATAATTACACTGGTAAAGACATGCGTGATGGTCATCGTCACCTCGTTAAAAATATGGGATTGAATGACTCTCATTTCGAACATATTCTAGCTCACCTGCGTTCCACGTTGGCCGAACTGGGTGTTGGCGAAGAGTTAATTCAGCAAGTGATTGATGTTGCGGAAACCACCCGCAGCGACGTGCTGGATAAATAGGGGCTCCTCACATGCATTTTGACGCTTTTATTCCAGCTTTTTTGATTTTCATTGTTTTGGGCGTAGTGATGCCTATTTGGTTGACAGCCAGTGCCGATGCTAGTCGTGACTCGCGCACCTTGTTTGAAAAACTCGGTGGTACTGGCGCAGTCGATGCTGCCGTTGGTATTTTTTATGGTCATGTCTTGAATGATGCTTATGTTAAACGTTTCTTTGAAGACGTAGACATGGATCGTCAAGCGACTAAACAGAAAGCCTTTTTGACGTTGGCTTTTGGTGGTCCGAACAACTATTCAGGCAAGGACATGCGTGATGGTCATCGTCACTTGGTTGAAAACATGGGACTGAATGATTCTCACTTTGAGCATATTTTGGTTCACTTGCGTACAACTTTGGCGCAATTAGGTGTTGACGAAGGCTTGATCGGCGAAGTGATTGATGTTGCAAACTCAACACGCGCTGATGTGTTGAATAAATAATAAAATAATCGGCTTATTACCGTTGTTGATCAAACTGGCAGGGTGCAACCTGCCGGTTTTTTTGTTTTAGGTAACGCGCAATAAATAATCCACCAAACTCGCGCAGGATTTTTATTCAGCATCAAGGCGCAAAAAGCAAAGCATAGCTCGCTATGTAAGGTAACTCGCAATAAATAAAATACCAAAATCGCGCAGGATTTTTGTTCCGCATCAAGGCGCAAAAAGCAAAGCATAGCTTGCTATGTAAGCTTTTTTGCAACGCCGATGCTGGGCAAAAAGACAAGCGAGTTTGGTGGGTTATTTCTTGCGAGTTACCTAAGTCCTGACCACACGTTAGTGGTTGTGTTGGGTTTCGCTGATAATTAAGGGAAGTTATATTTTTACATGTCGTATTTATCCGGGAATTTAGGCAGGGTACATCCCCATGCTACCTGCGCCGAGTTGCTCCAGCAGACGGTAATGACCCATGTCTTGAGGGAAGGGGTCAGCCAAGGTGTAATCGCTCCAATCTGTTCATACTTTGTAACTGAGGCGGCAGTGCTAGCGCGTCCCTGCTTTGCACCAGCAACTTAAATGTTTCGCCCATGCCTGCATGCGGCAACATTAAGCGTTTAGCATGGGCAAGCAACGCCACAGTGCGTGCATTCGGTGTCGCAGCGCAGTCTTGCATGGTGGCTTGTAGCAAGGGTGAACAAGCCAGCCACGCGCCCTGCGTCATATACGCTACAGGTTGCAGGCCGTGCTTGCGTCCACAACGCGCTAGGGCGGTGAAGTCGATATGCGCTGTGATGTCCGACGCGCCAGGGTTTGCCAATACGTCGTACACCGTTTGGTGGGCAGCATGCCCCATTAATGTGCCTTCGAGGCGATTGGCGCGATAGTATTCCTGTTGACTGTAGCCATAATCCACCGTGATCACCATGCCACCATGTTTGCTTAATAATGCAGCAAGCTCGCTTTGCCATGCTTCAAGACCATGATTTAGCTCACTGATATAACCGTCTGACCACGCGGCGGAAATGGTCGCATCAATGGCTGGTTGCGGCGCCATAGCTTGCTCAGCTATGGCCCAATATAAAGCCCCCGTTTCATCCACAGCTACGCCGCGTTCATAAGCGCGCCCTTGCTGCCACACGAAGCAGCACACCGGGAAGGCATCGGGTAATTCATTGGAGAACACCAGCAACGGACCATCGTGTTGCACAGCATTCAGCGAGGGCAAAATACTAACCTCTAGCTGATGCTCGCGGTAATGTTCCGCTTGCTCGGCTTGGCGTAAAGGGCTTTGTTCGACGGCAAATACCTGTGTGGGTAGTTGTTGGAAGTGGTCGCGCAGCAAGCGCAATACCTGCCCTAATAAACGACCACGACCGCCGCCTTGCTCAAGCAGTGACCAACGCTCAGGGCAGCCCCATTGCTGCCAATGGTGGTGAATAAGGTCGGCAAAAGCGAGAGCCAACCACGGCCCCATTTCTGCCCCTGTGATAAAATCACCTTCGGCGCCAAAAACTCGGTTTTTTTGTTGGTAATAGCCGTGGCTTTGGTGGTACAAGGCCGCCTGCATGAAAGCAGGGAACGGCAAAAAACCGTGGTACGTTGCAATGGCTTGGGTGAGATGTTGGTTTAAGCTGGTTTCGTTCATGGTAAGGCTCTGTTCTTGTGGTGTAACAGGCGTAAGCAGGTGTAAGCACGCAGCGGCGCAGCTTCCCTGTGGTTGACGTTCATGGCTCCCCCGACTAAATTGGCGAACCTATCCTATGACCAGATTTGAGGAACACAATGACATCTGAAAAAATCATACACGTCAGTGACGACAGTTTTGAAGGCGACGTATTGAACGGTACGGGCCCTATTCTGGTGGACTTTTGGGCACCTTGGTGCGGCCCTTGCAAACAGATCGCACCCGTGCTGGAAGAGTTATCCGCTGAATTTGGCGATACCTTGACGATTGCGAAAATCAATATTGATGACAACCCTAATACCCCCGGTAAATATGGCGTGCGTGGTATTCCTACGCTGATGCTCTTTGCTGACGGTAACGTGCAGGGAACCAAGGTCGGTGCTGTGAATAAAGCGAAATTGACCGAGTTTGTTAAGGATCATATCGCGTAAATAGCGGTGATATGACTCATACAGGGCAGGGATTTCCTGCCCTGTTTCGTTTAAGTAATAGGGAGAATTGACACCATGTCAGGGCATAATAAATGGTCAACGATTAAACACAAAAAAGCCGCTGTTGATGCTAAACGGGGTAAAATTTTTACCCGTTATATCCGAGAAATCACCATAGCTGCACGCGGTGGTGGTGACCCCGATGCAAATCCACGCTTGCGTGCTGCGATTACGGCTGCCAAGGGCGTAAACATGCCCAAGGACAACATTGACCGTGCCGTGCAACGTGGTGCTGGTGGCGAAGATGGCGTAAACATCGAAGAAATTCGTTATGAAGGCTATGGTCAAGGCGGCGTGGCGATTTTGGTCGATTGCATGACCGATAACCGCAACCGTTCCGTGTCGGATGTTCGTTTCGCCTTCAACAAAGGCGGCGGCAGCATGGGCGAAGCGGGTTGCGTTAGCTGGATGTTCCACCAAAAGGGACAGATGATTTTTGAACTCAAAGACATCGATCCTGATGAACTGATGGAAGCCGCATTAGAAGCGGGTGCAGAAGATATGATTGAACAGGAAGACGGCGAAACATTAGAGGTCTTGACTGCTTACACCGAGTTCTTCTCGGTACAAGAGACCTTGGAAAAGGCTGGCTACAGTACCCATATGGCAGAAATCACTTGGATACCAGAAAACACTGTGGAAGTGGAAGGTGAGGCAGCAGAAAAACTGCTTAATCTGATTGAACGTTTGGAAGACCTTGACGACGTGCAGAATGTGTTTTCCAATTATGATATTTCTGACAGTGAAATGGAACGCATTAACGGATGACCCAACGGCAGCGGCGGTTAACCAAGCCAGCGATTCAGCAGGTGTTTGAGCGGTTTCAAGCAGCGAACCCCGAACCTGAAACTGAATTGCACTACCGTAATCCTTTTGAGCTGCTGGTGGCAGTGGTGCTTTCGGCACAATCCACTGATATTGCAGTGAACAAAGCAACGGTAACATTGTTTGCCGCCGCGCCGAATGCTCAAGCAATGCTGGGCTTGGGCGAAGATGGCATTAAGCAACACATTGCCACCTTGGGTTTGTACAATAACAAGGCCAAGCATTTGATGGGCTTATGCCGAGGTTTGCTTGAGCGTTTTGACGACCAAGTGCCAGCCCAACGTAAGGATCTGGAATCATTACCAGGTGTTGGGCGTAAGACGGCTAATGTGGTGCTCAATGTAGTCTTTGGTGAGCCGACGATGGCAGTAGATACCCATCTATTTCGCCTTGGCAACCGCATCGGGATTGCTCCTGGTAAAACACCGCTAGAGGTTGAAAAAGGCTTGCTGGCACGAATCCCTAAACCCTTTTTGCTACACGCCCACCATTGGCTTATTTTACACGGTCGCTACATCTGCACAGCACGCAAACCATCCTGTCAAAACTGCCTTATTCACGACCTATGTACATGG
>JAUZQP010000066.1 GCA_030950965.1 Mariprofundaceae bacterium | reverse complement strand
TAAGTAGGTGCACAAAAGTCTTTTAACATTTCTAACTTGCCTATTCGCGCGATATTCTTCGTTATGAAAAACGTTACAGATTAATAATATGCGCCGTTTTCATGCCTTGAATATCACGAAATATTCGGCGAAATAAATGGTTAAAAGACTTATGCACACCTACTTAGTGATCCCTTAATACAGGGAATGTTGGAAAATTCGTCAGTGTGCTCTAGACTTACGCGCTCGGGTATGCTGACGAATCATTCAGCCATGATGGTTGAATGATGTGGTTGCGGTTTTACCGTAATTATTTGCGAGGGTGGCGGAATTGGTAGACGCGCTGGATTTAGGTTCCAGTACCTTTGGTGTGGGGGTTCGACTCCCCCCTCTCGTACCAGTTGTAGGGTATGCTTACACCTTGCGGTGTAAGCTCAATGCTCATGATTACCGCTTGTATCCTTAGATGCAGGCGGTTTTTCTATTTAGTGGTGTTGCCTCTGCCTTGTGGCGGGCTATCGCCTGAATCGTTACATTCAATGATTGAATGGGAGTAGTGCATGATTAAAACTGAAGTAAATCACCTTTCTGACAATGAACACCGTATTGATGTTCATGTGGCACAGTGTGAATACACACGGTTGTATGAAGATAACCTGAAAAAGTTAATGGGACAGAATATTCGTTTACCAGGCTTTCGCCCAGGTAAAGTCCCACGTCATGTTATCGTGAAAAAATTCGCAGGTAACCTTCACCAGGACACTGTCTCTGCCTTGGTACAAGAGCATTATGGATCCGCTTTGGATAAGTCAGGCTTGCAACCCGCCGTTCAGCCAGTGATTGATCTGCCCGAAGCACAGCCAGATGACGGTTTTTCTTTTAATCTAGTGGTGACCACTT
The DNA here is from genome assembly GCA_030950965.1 of Mariprofundaceae bacterium. Classification (GTDB taxonomy): domain Bacteria; phylum Pseudomonadota; class Zetaproteobacteria; order Mariprofundales; family Mariprofundaceae; genus AB-137-C09. The sequence continues at coordinate 5,375 of JAUZQP010000066.1, read as the reverse complement.
GGCCTAATATTGAACTCTCCCCCTTGGCTGACTTAGCTGTGGAGAAATGGGACGTAACCGTTGATGATGCTGATGTTGATGGTGTGATTGAACGGCTGATAGAATCGCAGTTCCGTTACGAAGCAGCTGATAAATCGGTGGAAGCTGATGATAAAGTTTGCATGGACTATATCGGCTATATCGGCGATGAGGCCTTTGATGGTGGCACAGCGGAAAATGCTGAGTTAGTGATTGGTTCAGGTGCTTATATCCCTGGTTTTGAAGAGCAGTTGATGAATGCGGAAGCGGGTCAGCATGTGCAGGTGGCTCTTGAGTTCCCCGTAAATTACCAAGCTGAAGCCTTGGCTGGTCAATCGGCGCGCTTTGAGGTGGATATAAAAACAGTGATGAAAGGCACATCTTGTGCTTCAGTGGATGATTTGGCTGAGTTGTTGGGCTTTGCCGATGAAGCGGCTTTGCGTGAAGATGCACGTACAAGTCTTGCCCGTGAAGCGGCTAAGGCGACCTTGGAGAAAACACGTGAATCCGTGGATGCATCCTTGTTGGCTGCAAACAGTGTCGATGTTCCCGAGCGTATTGTGCGTGAACATGTGCAGCACGGCGTGAAGCGTTATGAAGAACGCCGCCAACAAGAAGGTGGCGCACCATTGAGCGATGAAGAGCAAGCGCGCTTTATGTCTTATGGCTATGCAGTGGAAAACGAAAAGCTGCAGGCTTCCGTGATTATGCAGGCGATTCGTGAGCAGGCTGAATTGACGGTGAGTGATGAGGATGTTGATGCTGAGCTGGGAAATATGGCTGCGCAATACCCCGAAAATCAACGCGAAGCCTATGTGCAGTGGATGAAGAGCAGCAAGGAAAACCGTGATGGTATTGAATCTTCTGTGCTTGAGCGTAAATGTGTGGATTATGTGTTGTCCCAAGCCCATGTTACAGTGGTTGTGAAGACTATTACCCAGTTGCAAGAAGAGATCGATGCGGCGCAAGTGGTAGACGAAGCAACGACAGCCGAAACTTGATTTTTATCCTCCCGCGCTTCGGGGCGGGAGGATTTTTCTATTGATGTGTACAAAGAGGTCTGAACGATGAATTTGGTTCCTATGGTGATTGAGCAGACACCGCGTGGTGAACGTTCTTATGATATTTACTCACGCTTGCTTAAAGAGCGTATTATTTTCCTCAGTGGTGAGGTGAACGATCACATGGCCGATTTGATTACGGCGCAGTTGTTGTTCCTCGAAGCTGAAGGTTCAGACAAAGATATTTATATGTATATCAACAGTCCTGGTGGCGTGGTCACTTCGGGTATGGCGATTTACGATACCATGCAATACATTGCCTGTGATGTTTCAACCTTGTGTATTGGTCAGGCTGCAAGCATGGGGGCGCATTTGTTGGCATCGGGTGCGCCAGGCAAGCGTTTTGCTTTGCCGAATGCGCGGATGATGATTCACCAACCCTTAGGTGGCTTTCAAGGTCAGGCAACGGATATTGAAATTCATGCCCGCCAGATTGTGCAGTTGAAGAATCATTTGAATGCTATGCTAGCTTCCCATACAGGGCAGACTCTGAAGAAAGTGCAGAAGGATGTGGAACGCGATTACTTCCTTACCGCTGATGAATCCTGTGCTTATGGTATTATTGATAAAGTGTTGCATTCACGTTCTGAATTGAAGACCCAATAGCATTTACCCTGAATTATTCACAAATGCTGTCACGCCCTTGCTTGCCGCTTTATCCGCAACGAATACCTTGTCATTCGAGCCTGTCCATGGGTACGCTGCTCCCGACAAGGGATCCGTTGCAAACAAAGACCCTACGCAATCATCACGACGATGTATGAATAATTCAGGTTACAAGCGATGTAATCTTAAAATGAATGGAGTTGGCGATGAGTAAAAAGCATGATGCGATATTGTATTGTTCCTTTTGTGGCAAGAATCAGCATGAGGTGAAAAAGCTGATTGCTGGGCCTTCGGTGTTTATTTGCGATGAATGTGTGGATCTGTGCAATGAAATTATTCTCGAAGAGTTGCAAGCTAAAGTTTCTCCTGCAAAAATAAGCAAGGGTGAGACTGGGTTACCTAAGCCCGCTGATATTAAGGCTTTTCTTGATGATTTTGTGATTGGTCAAGAGGCAGCAAAACGTTTGCTATCGGTGGCGGTGTATAACCATTACAAACGTATTGACCACAATGATAAGCATGATGTGATGATTGCTAAAAGTAATGTTTTATTGCTTGGCCCTACGGGCACGGGTAAAACATTGCTGGCACAAACTTTGGCACAACTGTTTGATGTTCCTTTTGTGATGGCAGATGCGACGACTTTAACTGAAGCGGGTTATGTCGGTGAAGATGTAGAAAGTATCGTGCTGAAATTGTTACAAGCTGCTGACTTCGATGTCGAAAAAGCACAGCGTGGTATTATTTACATCGATGAGATTGATAAGCTTTCACGCAAGGCAGATTCTCCTTCTATCACCCGTGATGTGTCTGGCGAAGGTGTGCAGCAAGCATTGCTGAAGTTGATCGAAGGCACGGTTGCCAATGTGCCACCACAGGGTGGGCGTAAAAACCCCCAGCAAGAGTTTATTCCTGTTGATACCACGAATATTCTGTTTGTGCTTGGTGGCGCGTTTGCAGGCTTAGAAAAAGTGATTGAACAACGGGGTGCTCGTCGCTCTATTGGTTTTGGTGCTAATGTTGATGCCGTGGCAGAGCGGAAAGTGGGTGAGCTATTCAAGCAAGTTGAGCCTGAAGATTTGATTCACTATGGCTTGATTCCTGAGTTGATTGGTCGTGTTCCTGCCATTGCTACGCTTGATGAGTTGGACAGAGAGGCCTTGTTGGCGATTTTGACCGAACCGAAAAACGCACTGGTGAAACAGTACCAAGCCTTGCTGTCATACGACGGTGTGGAGTTAGTATTTGCCGACGATGCGATGGATGCGATTGTGGAGAAAGCGATGGCTCGAAAAACAGGCGCGCGTGGTCTGCGGGCGATTCTTGAAAGCAGCATGTTGGATGTGATGTTCGATATTCCCAGTATGACGAATGTAGAACAGTGTGTAATCAGCCGCGATGTGGTCGAAGGCAAAGCGAAACCAGAGCTTTTGCTACGCAGTGACGATGCTGTAGCATAATCGTTATAGGGTAAGGGGCAAGTTGAAGTGCCCTCTTGCCTTTGCTTCCCAGCGATCCGCCCGCACAGCCTGTGCAGCGGCGATAATAAGATTTAGGAGAATGCATGACCGGATTATTCGGAGATAATGCATCATTGCACCAAGAAGAACAAGGTCTACCTGTTCTACCCTTACGGGATATTGTGGTGTTTCCGCACATGATTGTGCCGTTGTTTGTCGGGCGAGATAAAAGTGTCGCGGCATTGAACGAAGTGACCCGTACAGGTCGCAAGATCCTACTGGTGACCCAGCGTGATGCTGAGCAAGATGACCCTGATGTTGATGAGTTATACCCTGTTGGTACGGTAGCCAATGTATTACAATTACTGAAACTTCCCGATGATACCATCAAGGTGCTGGTCGAAGGTGTCAGTCGCGTGCATGTGAGCGGCATCCGTCAAGAGGAACACTTTTTGTTTGCCGATTATCAGGTGATTGAAGAAGCCGATGCTCCCGATGCTGATGTGGATAGCGTGGTGCGCAGTGTGCGCCAGCAATTCGATGGCTATGTAAAGCTTAATAGTAAAATTCCGCCCGAAGTCTTAGTTTCCGTTGCGGCGGTGAAGGAAAATGACAAGCTCGCCGATACCATTGCCTCCCATTTAAACCTTAGCGTCGATGATAAGCAGGCGTTGTTGGAATCAGCCAGTGTGATTGATCGTCTTGAGCGTTTGTATCTATTCATGGAATCCGATATGGATGTGATGGAAGTGGACAAACGTATTCGTACCCGTGTGAAACGGCAGATGGAAAAAAGTCAGCGCGAATATTATTTATCCGAAAAAATGAAGGCTATTCAAAAAGAGCTGGGCGAAGACGATGGTCGCGCAGAAGTCGAAGCTTTGGCGGCGAAAATCGAAGTGGTTGGTTTTACCCCTGAAGCCAAAGAGAAGGCATTGGCCGAATTAAAACGTCTTAAAATGATGCCGCCGATGAGTGCTGAAGCGACGGTGATTCATCATTACTTGGACTGGTTGGTTGCGCTGCCGTGGAAAAAACGTTCGCGGTTGCATAAAAACTTTGATGCGGCTCAAGCCGTGTTGGAAGCCGATCATTACGGCTTGGAAAAGGTCAAAGAACGTATTTTGGAGCATCTTGCTGTATTGCAATTGGTGCGCCGTATGAAAGGCCCTATTTTGTGTTTTGTTGGCCCTCCGGGGGTGGGTAAAACTTCATTGGGTCGTTCGATTGCCCGTGCTGTGGGGCGTAAGTTTGTGCGCATGAGTCTGGGCGGCGTACGTGATGAGGCGGAAATTCGTGGTCATCGCCGCACCTATATTGGTGCGATGCCAGGTAAAGTGCTGCAAAGCATGAAAAAGGCAGGGACGCGCAATCCCTTGATTTTGCTCGATGAAATTGACAAGTTAGGGGCTGATTTTCGTGGTGATCCATCGTCTGCCTTGCTGGAAGTCTTAGATCCCGAACAAAATCATACTTTTAACGACCATTACCTTGAAGTCGATTACGACCTTTCTGATGTCATGTTTATCACCACAGCAAACAGCCTTAATATACCTGGTCCGTTGCGTGATCGGATGGAGGTGATTCGCATTTCTGGTTATACCGAGGACGAGAAACAGGCGATTGCGCGGCGCTATTTATTGCCCAATCAGCTACGTGATCATGGCTTGAAAGAAGATGGCTGCCAGGTCGATGATGATGCCTTGTTGGATATTGTTCGCTATTACACGCAGGAAGCGGGCGTGCGCAGCCTCAACCGTGTATTGGCGCGTTTATGCCGTAAGGTAGCGCGTCAAGTGGTACAAGATAAGGTGAAAGTGGTGCGCGTGTGTGCCGATGACTTGGAAGCATACCTTGGTGTGCGCCAGTATTATTATGGTTTAGCGGAAGAAGAGGATGTGGTCGGCGTCGTTACAGGCTTGGCGTGGACGGAAGTTGGCGGTGAATTGCTCAAGATTGAAGCAGCGTTAATGCCTGGTAAAGGGCAGTTGACGGTGACAGGTCAGTTGGGTGATGTGATGCAGGAGTCGGTGCGCGCAGCCTTTACTTATGTACGTTCGCGGGCGCACAGTTTGGGCTTGAAGCCAGATTTTCACCGCTTGGTGGATATTCATGTGCATGTGCCTGAAGGTGCAATTCCCAAAGATGGACCATCAGCAGGGCTGGCAATGGCAACGGCAATAGTATCTGCATTGACAGGGATTGCCGTGAAACGTGATGTGTGTATGAC
>JAUZQP010000065.1 GCA_030950965.1 Mariprofundaceae bacterium | reverse complement strand
TCTCAAATCGAAGAGCTGGTCTGCCTATCCCACGGCTGCCTTTACCTATTTAGATGGAGGGGGTCTGAATAATTACGAGGTGTTTGCTAGAGTCGCTCGGCTAGCTGCTCGTATATTAGGTGTTGTTCTGTTTTTTTTGTCATTAAGAGATGATACTCAATTGCGGGCGGTTAGTCACTTATTTTGTCCCGTTTTAAACGGGAAGCCATCGATGCCAAGGAGAGTGATGTGTATGACGTGCTGGCTTATGTGGCCTATGCCAGTGAAACGCGCACCCGTACGGAACGCGTTGTGAAAGCCAAGGCTTCCATTATAGCGGCGTTTGATGACAGCAAACAGCGTGAGTTCATCGACTTTGTGCTTGAAAAGTATGTCGAGGACGGCGTGCGTGAGTTGGCAGAAAAGAAGATGCGGACGCTCATTGCATTGAAATATAACACCATCAGTGATGCGGCGGAAGAGTTTGGCTCAGCACGTGTTATTCGAGAAACGTTTGTTGGGTTTCAGAAGTATTTGTATCAAGACAATAGGGGTGGGGGACACTCTCCCATGGTTGGCAGTAGGGGTTGAAGATGGCAGAAAAGCGTACGAGATTTTTCCTCTATTGTGAGGCTTGTGACTTCCAGCAGGATGTGGCTAAAATATTGCCGCGAACGCCGTTTGAATCTGTTGAAGCGCTAGCAAAAGAGGCACATCGATTCCACTGCTCCGTGTGCGGAGCCAAACGTGTCACCATCAGGAAAGAAGAATAAGTTGGAAACGATATCAAGCGTGTAGCCCGAGTGAGTGATCGAAAAATGGCTCTTTTGAAAAATCAGTGTAATCATTCAGACCCCCTCTGTTTTTTCGCCATCAAGGCGAAAGCGCGCAGTTTACGCTTGGGTAAATGAGCACTTTCAACGCAGAGGGCGGAAAAATCAGTGGGGGGTGTGAATGGTTACCATCGCAGTGCTTTGGCAACACTAACAGCAACATGATAGGCAACAGGAGGTGAAACAGAGTTGCCAATTTGCCCCAGAATTTGGTATACAGCACCTGCGAAAGCCCACGACTCAGGAAACCCCTGAAGAAGCCCAACATCTTGCACTGAAAGCCTAAAGTGACCATTTTTTGCAGGGAAGGCAGAAGCTTTATTCCTGTTGCCTTGCACACCATTCGGCCATATTTTCATATCCCCCCACGCTTTTTGTCCTGCTGTGCTATTGAGAATAGAAGTCGTGTTTCTTTTGCCAGTAAAGCCACTGCGGATGGTGGGAGCTAGATTATCATAAGCAATATCCTCTAGGCCTAAAGACTCTCGAACACCCAATGTTTGCGGGAGTTCTTTAGCGAATAAGTCAGCTACATAATTGTTATCTTTTTTACCCAAATGCGCCCAACTATGGGTTGGCTTTGGTGGAATAAATACACCAGAGAATTGATCCTTCCTCAAGCCGATAAAAAACACCCGCTTTCTAATTTGTGGCACGCCATAATCTGCAGCATGCATGCCACAGGTGGTAATGGAGTAATCTGACAATTGGTCGAAAATATATTGCTGAACAAAGCCCGTAAATTTTGGACTCAGTATGCCTGGGACATTTTCAGCAATAAACACACGCGGCTTAATCACATTGACGGCACGACTAAATTCGCCCCACATATTACGTTGGTCATCAACACCTTTTTGCGCGCCCGCAATGGAGAACGGCTGGCAGGGCGGGCCACCATGAACAACATCCACCTGCCCTTGGTACATACGCCAATCTACGGTGCTAACATCGCCCTCTGCTGGGCCGCAGTAAATATTTTCACAGCTCAAGTTTGCCGATAAGGTGTTTTTGCAAATAGGAATCAATTCATACGATGCAATATGTTTATAGCCAGCACGGCTAAATCCCAAGTCTAAACCACCACCGCCACTAAAAAGACTAAGTGCAGTAAGACCATTGCTTTTCAACTGTGGCATCAAAGAGTCGGGAGTGAAAACAGGTGTGTTAACTGTATGAATACAATCAAGCAGGCCTTGTTCAGCCGCGACTTTTGACAAATGTGACTCATGCGATATTTTTCTATACAAATCACGCTTTTCGTCTGTTATATCGTATGATTTTTGTGCTGCATTTTTATACACCGATGTATTATTAGCCATATCAGCCTCGTCCTTGGAGGTAATGCTGCACCATGCCGCGCAATTGTTTGCCGTGGTCATGGGTGATTTCCGTCCAGCCATCAAAATAGCCAAATGGAATATGCGGGTTATTTAACGTGCTACCTCGTTCAATCAAGTATTGTGCGCGATCTTTGATGATTTCCAACATCCTACTGGGGCTATAGCCTTCTGCTACATCTTGTAAACCAAGGTATTTTTCGCGGTTATATTGCAGTTTTTGTATCGCTTTGGCATCGTCATAGGTATACTGTTTTTTCCGTCCGACAATATGATACATATCTTCCAAACTTATTTTTGTTGGCACTAAATGTGCCAGTTTAAAATCAGGTGCAATATAGGCTTCTTTACTTGCAATCCATGGTTCCATCATCGCAGGAGAGCCATATTTATAATACTCTACCCCTTGTATAAAAAAGCCGATAAGCCAATGTTTATGCTTCCATTTTTTTATATGGTCAAGACCAAAGTCCCGCACCGTCGTCACAGAACCTTGCGATGTTGTTTTTAATTCAAAAGGAATACTCTCACCATCAATATGAAGAAAAGCATCAACACCAGAGCGACCTTCAGCTGGATCTTTATATAAATCAAACAAGGCAATCATTGCTGCTTCTCGATCATCATCTTGAAAGTTCTTTGCCATGTTATTATTCCTTCTTCTTTTACCCAAGCTGACGAAAATAGCACTGTTGAGCCACTTGCAAAAATCGCGAGCGGCGATTTGCTTCCCCACCTCGGCCCAGATTTTTGCAAGTGGCTCTGTTTATAAAAAATTATTTTGGACTACTGTCATCCCATGTTGACTCTGGGGGGATGCTTAGCTGTTTGTTGCGAGCGGCTAACTTGGCGTAGCGGTAGAATGTTCCTTCAAAGTTGCCTACGGCAATCACAAACCCTGCCGCACCATCGAGGAAGCCTCGCTTGAGGATGTAGAGGCGGAAAAAGCCCCATAAACCATGAGACAAGCCTTTCCAAAAACCGCCTTGCTTGCCCTGGCGCGCTAATTTCTCTGCGCCTAGGGTCGAGTAGCGTTGCATTTTATGCACCATTTGCTCAATGTCTTTGAAGGGAATTTGGATGATGTCTTGCTGCAAATAGGCAATGTCACCGTCAATGGTGTAACCCTCGTGGACTTCATCGGCTTCATTAAAGTGCATGCAGCCATGACGGAACAGTTGCGGTTGGCGGTAATCAGGGTACCAACCACAGTGCATCACCCAGCGACCGAGGAACCAGTTTTTTCTTGGTACAAAATAGGCATCGGCTTGCGGATTGGTCACCGTCGAGAGAATCTCATCACGTGCCGCAGCGGTGCAGCGTTCATCGGCATCAAGACTGAATACCCACGGGTGCTGGCAGGCTGCAATAGCAGCGTTGCGAATTTGACCAAAGGTTTTGAAGGGAATATCAACGACACGAGCTCCCATCTTGGTGGCAATCTCCGCCGTGCCATCCTCACTGAATGAATCTGCTACGACGACTTCATCCGCCCATGCGACGCTGGCAATGGCATCGGCGATTTTATCCGCCTCGTTGTAGGTCATGATGTAAACAGAAATAAGCGGCTTCATGGCTGGGGGGTATCCTCGTCCCTGATGGTTTCTAGGGTGCGTGCGGGGTGATGACGCTGGCTTAATAGGTGCATGGCTTGCGTGCAGGCTTGCTGCTTCTCGTCGTAGTGCGCGATACAATGGGTGATGGCATTCAGCCATGCTTGGGCATCCAGTTCGGGGCAGACTGCGCCAGCGGAAAACTCTTCCACCACTTGCGCAGGCCACGTACCAGCAGCAGCAATACAGGGGCAACCACGGGTTAAAGCATCCAACGTGATGCCGCTGATTTTCCCTGCGTAATCGGCTATACGGTAGGGTTGCAAACAGATACCACCAGCGAATTGCTGCAAGTATTCATCCCCTCCCAAAGGGCGTTGCGGCATGATTAAATGAGGGTAAGCCACCGCACGGAGATCGCTTAACACCTGTTCTATGATGTCCGAAAACTGCCCGTGGTGGTTCGGCCCAGCTTGAATCGTGATGGGAATATCGAGCTTTTGATCACGCATCAAACGTAAGATTTCGACCAAAAAAGGTAGGTTTTTATCCAAGCGTGCTTCACCAGGGAAGATAAGATGGCGAAATGACGACGCAGCATCATGGTGTAACGGTGGTTCAAAAGGACACGGTTGCAACTTGGCACGGCGGAACCCTGCATCGACCATCGTCTGTTGCAATGTGGGATGGGTACACAGTAAGCGTGCATCAGGGATCCGCGCTGCCAACATGCGCAATCGTTGCGCCCTTGCGCCATCCATGCGCAGTTGGTGGATGTAAAACCAGATACGACTTTGTTCGCGCAAGCGTTGCGGCAAGGCGGCATAAATCGCCAGTTCGGAACGCCCTGCTGTGGGCAGCAAGACCGTTGCGCCCTGCCCTGCCAAACGTCGCAACAACCACCATAATTGCGGACGGCGCATGCGGCGGTGAAAATAGGGGTGAATCACAGCGTGGCTATCTGCCATCTGTTGTGCTGCAAAGCGGTGACCTGACCACACATGAATCTGCTGATTCGGCAATGCCTGTTGTGCTGCCACAGCCAAGGAGTGAACGACGGTAAAACA
>JAUZQP010000064.1 GCA_030950965.1 Mariprofundaceae bacterium | reverse complement strand
TACCATTCACACCTTGAACCAAGGCATTGAGTCCTTCGCCAGATGTGGGGTATTTGCTGTTTTGTAAACGGTAAAGTTTGAGGGCACTACCAATAGTTTTCATTTGCACCCGCGTGGATTCCACTTTTGCTTCATCTGCTTGTTCGATGAATGTTGGTGCAACCATTGCGGCAAGAATTCCGATAATCATGAGTACCACCATAATTTCTAATAACGAAAAACCGCGTTCCTGTTGTTTGTCCATGCGGAATTATTCCTCCATCCAGTGTGTATTATTATGCAAGGGATCATACACCCGTGCTTCGTCAGCGATCAGCACATGCGGTGCTGAACGTACATCATCATGTTCATGAATCAGCCGGTCAAGCATCAGCCAACTCCCCAACCCTACACCATAGTGCTGGATCGCCTGCGCGGCGTAGGCTGAACATACTGGCCATGAAGGGCAATCCCGTCCGTCCAAAGAGGTAAAAAAAGTGCGGTAGCTTAACAGGGGGATACTCGCAGGTATCCATGCTTGAATAGGCTGGTGTTCGCGTTGTGTTGATAGATACGCAGCATAAGCCAGTAACAGGCATAACACGATAGTAGTCATGTAAATCATAAGCACACGTTTTACCACGGTGCATGACCAGGCAAAGCTGCCGCCTGCCACAATGACTGCCACCATGTGAGGTAGGTAATATAATTCGCTCGTTCTGCCAATGACAGGGCAGAAAAGACCGTTCCCGACCATAGCCAGAGTGTAATCAGCGAGAAAAACACTGTCACAGGCCCCATGGCTCGCCGCCAAGCCCAGATGCTTAGCAGTAACATAGGGAAGACCAATAATGCAGCAGTTAGCGCATCATGCCAACGCCCTAACCATGCATGACCTGCACCAGGGAATATTGCCCCCAAGGTGGCTGGAATAAGACTGCGTTGTGTCGTTGGTGGGGTTAAATGTTGTAACAAACGCGATGCCAGTATGAGATGAAAATTCCCTTGTGGGTCAGGGAGTTGTTGCTGCTGGTGTTGCTGCATGCTCAATAATACAGCAGCCGCATGGATACGTGCATGAATCGGCAAACTGGGCGGCAGCGAGGACTCAGCTCCGCGCAGCATGGCAATGGCCGAACGTGTGTCACCCTGTGCCGCTAAAGCCAATGCTTGCTGATAAGCCTCGGCAGGTTCGGCATGGCAGATAGCACTACCGAATAACAGACAGGAGAGTAACAGCAGGCTGGCTCGTTTCATGGGCGGTATAATTGTTGTAAAAAGGTGAGGTATAATGCGGCTTGGCTGATGCCCTTGCCTGTATCGGCATTCGGTTGACCACCAGCGGCAATGACCGAGCGGCGAGCGTAATCCATGCGCTCTGCTTGGTTCATGGCTTGCCAATCGCTGAGGTCAACAATGCCGTCATGGTTTTTGTCAAATGCTTGCTCTACAGCGAGAATGTTTTCACATGGATTCGCCGCATAGGTAGTGTTAGAAAACAGCAAAGCCATGCTGATGCATAGCATCAACACGACCTTGCAAAGCCCTAAGGCAGTGAAGTATTTTTTATATGCGAAACCATACTTCACTGCCCACTCCATTAATAACGGTAATGGTTAGGTTTGTAAGGACCTTCGACTGGAACATTGATGTAACCAGATTGTTCTTCGGTCAACATGGTCAAGTTGGCACTGATTTTTTCCAGATGCAAACGAGCAACTTCTTCGTCCAAGAACTTAGGCAGCGTATAAACACCGATAGGGTACTCTTCGGTCTTGTTGAACAACTCAATCTGAGCCAATGTCTGGTTAGAGAAGGAGTTAGACATCACGAAGCTGGGGTGACCCGTAGCGCAACCTAAATTGACCAAACGACCTTCAGCCAACAAGGTGATGCGAGTGCCATCAGGGAAGATGATTTGATCGACCTGTGGTTTTACATTATCCCATTCGTACTGACGCAGGCTTGCACAGTCGATTTCGTTATCAAAATGACCAATATTACATACGATCGCTTGATCAGGCATCGCTAGCATGTGATCGTGGGTAATCACGTGGTAGTTACCCGTAGTGGTCACAAAAATGTTACCCTGTTTGCAGGCATCATCCATCTTGACTACGCGGTAGCCTTCCATGGCGGCTTGCAAAGCACAGATAGGGTCAATTTCAGTCACCCAAACGGTGGCCCCCATGCCTTTGAATGCTTGCGCACAGCCTTTGCCGACATCGCCATAACCCAGAACTACACAGATTTTACCAGCAATCATCACATCGGTGGCGCGTTTAATGCCATCGAGCAGGGATTCACGGCAGCCGTACAGGTTATCAAACTTGGACTTGGTGACGGAGTCGTTCACATTAAATGCAGGGAATGGCAGTTCGCCACGCTCCAACATTTGGTACAAGCGATGAACACCAGTGGTGGTTTCTTCGGTTACGCCCTTGATGTTGGCAGCGGTGCGAGAATAAAATGTAGCATCTTCGGCTAAACGTTTTTTGATGGAAGCAAACAGGAAGGTTTCTTCTTCACTAGCAGGCTTGTCTAACACGGAAATATCTTTTTCCGCCTTGCTACCCAAAATCAATAGTACAGTAGCATCGCCACCATCATCCAAAATCATATTGGGGGTGCCACCATCATGCCATTCCATGATACGGTGGCAGTAATCCCAGTACTCTTCCAAAGATTCACCTTTGAAGGCAAATACAGGTACGCCAGTACTGGCAATCGCTGCGGCTGCATGATCTTGAGTGGAGAAGATATTGCACGAAGCCCAGCGGACTTCCGCGCCCAGTGCGGTTAATGTTTCAATCAACACACCCGTCTGAATCGTCATATGCAAAGAGCCAGCGATACGTGCGCCCTTGAGCGGTTGCTCAGCAGCATATTTTTTACGAATTGCCATCAAACCAGGCATTTCTGTCTCGGCAATCGTTAATTCTTTGCGTCCCCAAGTAGTAAGGGATAAATCGGCAACTTTATAGTCAGTCGCATTACTCATAGCAATAACTCGCTTGTGTTATTCGTTATAAGCGCCGTTTTATGGTCATAAAACGTGGTTGAGCCTGGCGATGTAGCATCGTTGCAGCGCTCCTCAACCTTTTCTTTGACTCTAGCTGGCTGTCAGCTAAATACCCGCAGCCTTGCGTAAGGTATCGGCTTTATCGGTTTTTTCCCAAGTGAAATCATCCAGTTCACGACCAAAGTGACCATAAGCAGCCGTTTGAGCGTAAATGGGGCGCAACAGGTTCAATGATTGCACAATGCCTTTAGGACGCAGATCAAAATGTTCACGTACCAATTCGGCAATTTTTTCATCAGAAACCGCACCTGTATCAAAGGTGTTCACCATCACAGAAATCGGATGTGCTACGCCAATCGCGTAAGAAATCTGAACTTCACAACGGTCGGCAAGACCAGCAGCTACAATATTTTTTGCCACATAACGACCTGCATACGCAGCCGAGCGATCCACCTTAGAGGGATCTTTACCCGAAAATGCACCGCCGCCATGACGGCCAAAACCACCGTAAGTATCCACAATAATCTTACGACCGGTTAAACCACAGTCACCCACAGGTCCACCAATCACAAAACGCCCTGTTGGGTTGATGTGATAAGCGGTGTCCGCATGCAACAAACCCGTAGGTTCCAATACAGGCTTGATGATGTCTTCCATACAAGCAGCGACTAAGTCTTCATGGCTCACATCTTCGCTGTGCTGGGTGGACAGTACCACGGCATCAATGGCCACAGGCTTATTGTCTTCATAACGAATACTGATCTGAGACTTGGCATCGGGACGTAAAAATCTGAGTTTGCCAGACTTGCGTACTTCGGCCTGTTTAGCCACGATTTTATGCGCTAAATCAATCGCCATCGGCATCAATACATCAGTTTCGTT
>JAUZQP010000063.1 GCA_030950965.1 Mariprofundaceae bacterium | reverse complement strand
CGTGGCTTCAGCTTTGCGTCCTTGGTTGTAAACAGGGCGGTTGGCGACATCATCCATGCTCACAACTTTCTGGAAAAATGGGGCTGCTTCTTTGTACTTGTGATCTTCTAATAAATAATCACCCATGAAGTAATTAGCATCCATATTATCAGGTGCAATGTCTAAGCCTTTCTTCAGGTATTCCAAGGCCGTGTCATCGTCACCGTAACCAATGGGCCAGCCTGGAACCATGTAATAAAAACTACCTAAGGTGGTGTAAATAGCACCATCTAAGGCGTTGGCATTGATTTTTTCCGCAGCTAGCAATAAATCACGCGCCTCTTCCATCAGCGACAATGCACTTAAACCACCTTTTGCACCAGCATAGGTCGATTTGATAATGGCTTCCCAAATCATCGGCTCCACTTGGTCAGGATTTGCTTGGCTCAGTGCATGCGCCTGCTCTGCCAGTGCAGCAAACGGCTTTTCTTGATCATCTTTCGGAGTCTGGTAATTAACCTTTGCCCACTCTTGCATGAGCGATAATAGCGCATGGTCATCCGCTGCCATAGCAGGTGAAGCCAGTACGACGCAGCACCATGCCAGTGTGATAAAACGATGAAATAATTTGTTGGTACTCATTTGCAAGGGATCTTAAAATTTTACTTGTAAAGAAGCTAAAAAGGCATTGACATCCAAGCCTTTGAAGTTGCTGTTTTTCACGCCAGCATCAGCTTTAGTGGCATAACGAACCCACTCTAAGCCCAGTAAGGTGTTATAGTTTAGATAGATCTCTGCACCAAGACCATACGATAAACCTGTGGTAGTTTTACTTTGCTGTTTGCCAAGGCGAGGGGTGAATGATGCTTTCATGATGGTCACACCAGCGAGTGCGTAAATGTTAATATTCCCTGCAATATCATACTTGGGTTTTGCCAGCAGCGATGCCAACCAATCGACTTTGGATGTTTCGCCTAAGCTGGTCACGCTTTGGCTGCTACCAAGGCGACCTTCAACAGCCAGTAACGGACCAAATTCTGCACCTAAAAACAGATTTCCGCCGATGGCACTTTTTTTATTTTGACCAGGATCCATTTCAAACAAGCCCAGTCCCGCTCCTGTATAAATGCTACTTTCGGCCTGTGCAAGCGAGGTACTGCATAAGGCAGCCATGCAAGCTGCTAACGTATATTTTAACCATTTATTCATGATCTAACTCCTGTTCGGGTGCCTTTTTGGCAAAAGGTTTGGCGATAGCATTCTGCTCTGCCAACGCGCCGTCAACCATATTCGGTAACACGGCATTGAGGCGAGCAAAAAACGACTCGGGGAAACCTATATAGGTTTCTTTCTTTTCGGCCACAATAGCCTTAAATATTTTTTCGGCGACATCTTCAGGTTCGTCCATATTCATCCCTGTCGCTTCGCCCATTTGCATCACTGCATGATTGTTGATGGGCGTACGTATAGCGCGTGGTGCGATATAGGAAACAGTAACACCTGTATCACGCAGCTCCCGGCGCAAGGCTTGGGAGAAACCACGTAAGCCGAACTTACTGGTGGAGTAACTGGTAAACCAAGCAAAACCCATGGTGCCAAACACAGAGCCGACATTGACGATTCTGCCGCGTTTTCGCTTAAGCATTTCTGGCAGCAAGGCATGACTAAGCATCATCGGCGCGAGTAAATTAACTTGCATGAGTTTCTCAATGTGCGCAGGCTCTTCCTCTTCAAAGCAACAGAAGCTGGATATACCCGCTAAGTTAATCAGGCAGTCTACGCCTTCCATCGCATTCCATACCGCTGAAACTGCAATGTGGCAGCCATCGGTGGTAGAAATATCCGCTGGCACAGCAACGGCAGTGCTACCCATTTCCTTCACTAAGCAGTCTAATGCTTCAGCATTTACATCCAACAGGGCTAATCTAGCCCCAGCATCAGCCAGCTTTTTCGCTAGAATTTGCCCCATACCACCAGCCGCGCCTGTTAATAAAACACGCTGACCTTCCATTGTTCCCATAATCCCTCTCTCTACCCTGCTGTTGATGACGCTGCAACCATGGGCAAGGCGCGGAAAATATCACCATAGAGCCGATAAAACATCTTTCCTGCATGAATAATGGCTAATTTATCCTCTTCGCGCTCCACTTTGTTCATTAACTCACGGTAAAAATCAACGTGACCAATATCCAAGGAACCATGCGATGATAAATAAGAAAAAGCAGCTTCAGGCAAGTTTAAACTGTTGCGGATGTTTTCTGCCGCATGGGTAGCCAGCGCAATACTGGTCCCTTCGAGCACCAATACCATACCAAAAAAACCTATAGGGTTATTTCGAGCAATCGTATCATAAGCATACGCGACCATCAGCTCGGTTTCTTGCGACGGTGTGCCATGACGCACAGCTTCTTTATCGGCAGCACAAGCAGCAATATCGTTCAAGATCCACTCCTGATGCCCCATCTCTTCTTCGATGTATTCACCGATTGCCACGCGCAGCCACTCCAAGCGTTCGGGCAAACGCCCACCGCAAGCCATCAGCAAGGGGATGGTGTGTTTAACATGGTGGTAAGCTTGGGTGAGGAAGGCAGTATAACTTTCTAAAGCCAGATCCCCTGCTGCACCTTGTTGAATAAAAGGAATGGCTAGCAACGTTTGGCGGTCAGTTTCTGTCTCTTGCAATATACGGTTGTAAAAATTCATAGAATACCTACTTATCATTGCCACACGCTATGTGATGAGCTTATTTTAACCTTAACGCGCAAGGATTTTTGTCACAGGCATTAAAAAATTATGCGCGTTTAGTGAGTGGGGCACACAACCATGTTCGAGGCATTGCAACCAGTTTAATCCCTTCCAATGACAGTGGGTGATGAAGTGCTTGTTCAATAACTGCGCCAAGTCTATCTTATTCATCTGTATTCATCTGTATTCATCTGAGCAAGAAGCATTGAAATATGAGACGTGATACATGTCAAAATAATTCTGCGTACCTATGTATGCGAATAATTCAGGCTCAAGAGCCACTTGCATGACAAAAAAAGAGGGCGGCAATAGCCAGCCCTCCCTCTTTTTATCATTTAACGCGTTGGACGACGGCTTCGCGACCGTCCTTCTTGGTTCGATGATGGTCTACCACCACCACCTCCCTGCTGCGGTCGGCGGCGCTGCGGTGTGCGCGCTGTGGATGGGCGGCGTTCTTCTGGCGCATTATCATCCAGTACCGCTGCAAACCCCTCTATGGTGATCACGGGAATCTTTTTGCCCAAAAGCTTCTCAATCCCACGCAGAAGTTTAACCTCATCTTGACTGACCAAAGACATCGCTTCACCCGTGCGACCAGCACGACCTGTACGACCAATACGATGTACATAATCCTCTGGCACATTGGGTAACTCGTAGTTCACCACATGGGGTAATTGGTCAATATCTAGACCGCGCGCAGCAATATCGGTGGCTACCAATACACGAATATTACCCTCCTTAAAGCCAGCTAAGGCTTTAGTCCGGGCTGTTTGACTCTTGTTACCATGAATGGCAGCGGCTAAAATGTCATCCTTACCCAGCTGTTCGGTCAAACGATTAGCACCATGTTTAGTGCGCGTGAACACCAAAACCTGTTTCCAATCATTACTGCTGATCAGGTGAGACAACAGGGCACGTTTACTCGACTTACCCACAGGGTGAACCACATGATTCACCTGTCCTGATGCCTCGTTACGGGCTACTTCCACCAACACGGGGTGATGTAAAATACCTGATGCCAAACGTTTAATGTCGGCCGAAAAGGTAGCAGAGAACAACAAATTTTGACGCTGGCGCGGCAGTAAAGCCAATACCTTGCGAATATCGTGAATAAAACCCATATCCAACATGCGATCGGCTTCGTCCAACACCAATATCTCAACATGGGATAAATCGACCACTTTTTGGTTCACTAAGTCCAACAAACGACCCGGCGTTGCCACCAGTATATCTACGCCGCGACGCAGGCGGGTAATTTGTGGTTTGATGCCCACCCCACCAAAAATAACAGTCGAGCTCAGCGGTAAATATTTACCATACGTTGTTACACTTTCGCCAATTTGAGCAGCCAATTCACGCGTTGGGGTAAGAATCAAAGCACGAATAGGGCGCCGACCATGGTCGGCCTTGCCTTGATGCAAACGATGCAACATAGGCAATGTAAAACCAGCGGTTTTACCCGTACCCGTCTGGGCACCTGCCATAATGTCTTTGCCTTGTAGAACAATGGGGATCGCCTGCGCTTGTACGGGTGTTGGCGTGTCATAGCCTTGCTCACCTACAGCGCGAAGTAGTTCCTCACAGAGTCCAAATGTTTCAAATGTCATGCAGTTTACTCCACTACCGAAAAAAAGGGGCGGTACTTTATCGGTTATGTTGCTACAAGTACAATAAAAACAGTGTTCTGATGTAAAAAGAATCGTTTCATCGTCAACCTTTTTTAGCTTAAATGGTTCATGAATGGTCG
Organism: Mariprofundaceae bacterium; assembly: GCA_030950965.1. Classification (GTDB taxonomy): domain Bacteria; phylum Pseudomonadota; class Zetaproteobacteria; order Mariprofundales; family Mariprofundaceae; genus AB-137-C09. The sequence goes on along the minus strand of JAUZQP010000063.1, from coordinate 7,423 downwards.
TGACGGTTACGAAGAGGCTTTGTTCACAACGGAAAAGTGGCGAACAAGGATACCAGACAGTATTTATAAATCATTGAGATTGTATTTTTATTGAGCACTTTCTATTCCTTCACAAGTTCATAGCATGGCGCGATGAATAATAATACAATCCTCAAAAAAATCACCATCGCCCATACCTTTAAACACTTTGAAATCAAAGAAATTTTTAAAGCTGGTGGTGCGGATTTCAGTAGCAGCCAAGTTAAAACCTTTATGGCTGGCTCACAAAATAAAAATTATATTAAGCTAACGGATGAGCAGCTCGAAAGCTTTTTGAATGGATTGATTGTTTACTCGCGAGGAGCAACAGACGAACCTGAGATGCTCCCGAAAATGGTCGAAAATTATATTATTTCACAAATCGAAGCAGGCAACAGCGGCATGTTGGGTGAAGTTCGTTGCCTCATTGAAGATGCAGCGGATGCAGCAGATGCGACCGAAACGACCGAAAACGAATCATGAATCTGGCGGAAACGATTTATCTAAAGGATTATCAGCCCGCAGATTTTGCGGTTGAGGATGTCCATTTAGATTTCACCCTGCAGCCTGATGATACCCGCGTGGTGTCCACCGTGCGCTACCGTCGCCAAACACACGCCAAGCCTGACGCTCCTTTGGTTCTCAATGGCAAAGACTTGGTTTTGTTGGAGGTGCAGGTCGATGGTCAAACGCTGAACAGCACGGATTACCACCAAGATGATGAACACCTCACTATTCACGCGGTGCCTGATGCGTTCACATTGGCTGTGAACACGCGCATTGCACCGCAACAAAACACGGCTTTGGAAGGTTTATACCGTTCCTCTGCCATGTATTGCACCCAATGTGAGGCGCAAGGCTTCCGCCGTATCACCTATTATTTGGATCGCCCAGATGTGATGGCTCCGTTCACCGTGCGCATCGTTGCCGAGCAAGCGAGCAACCCTGTGTTGCTGTCCAATGGGAATCCTGTCGGACATGGCTGCAACGACGACGGAACACACTGGGCAGCATGGCATGACCCTTACCCTAAACCCTGTTATTTATTTGCCTTGGTGGCAGGTGATTTAGCTTCAGTGGAAGACCATTACCGCACCCGTTCAGGGCGTGATGTTACCCTGAAAATTTTTACCGAGGCACACCATATTGATGCATGCGCCCACGCAATGGCTTCACTTAAACGGGCGATGGCATGGGATGAACAGCGTTTTGGTTTGGAATACGATCTTGATTTATTCATGATTGTTGCCGTCGACGATTTCAATATGGGCGCTATGGAAAACAAGGGTTTGAATGTTTTCAATGCCAAACTGGTGTTTGCCAGCCCACAAACAGCAACCGATGAAGATTATTTAGCCATTGAAGCGGTGATTGGTCACGAATACTTCCATAACTGGACGGGCAACCGCGTGACCTGCCGTGATTGGTTTCAACTGAGCCTGAAAGAGGGGCTCACAGTGTTTCGCGATCAAGAGTTTACCGCTGATTTACATTCACGCACGCTCAAACGCATCGAAGATGTTCGCTTACTACGCAGCTATCAATTCCGCGAAGATGCCAGCCCGATGGCACATCCGATTCGCCCTGCATCGTTTGTTGAAATCAACAATTTTTATACCGTTACAGTGTATGAAAAAGGCGCGGAAGTGGTACGTCTGTACCATACCCTTTTAGGCAAAGAGGGCTTCCGGCGCGGTATGGATACTTACATCCAACGTCATGATGGGCAGGCTGTCACCACCGAAGACTTCCTTGCTGCGATGGCTGATGCCAACGATGCTGATTTAACGGGTATGCAAGCATGGTATGATCAAGCAGGAACACCGCACCTTAGCGTCACCATGCACTATGATGCAGTGCAAAAGCAATGCACCCTGCACTGTAAACAGACACAGCCAGCTGAAGCAGGCGACGATGCTAAACCGTTGTGGATTCCCTTGACCTTAGCGTTGTTTTTACCCGATGGTCAAGCCACGCCCTTGCAACTATTGGGCGAAGATACGGCGCACGAGAGCGCACGCACGGTGGTTTTGAAGACGTGGGAACAGTCATTCACCTTCGAGCATATCAATGCCGCACCGACGCCCTCCTTGTTGCGTGGCTTTTCTGCGCCTGTGGTTTTGGATTATCACTACAGCAACGATGATCTTGCCTTTTTAATGCGCTACGATGACGATGGTTTTAATCGTTGGGATGCGACATGGCAGCTTGCGATGCGAATCATGGTGGCGCGTGTAAATGGTGAGCAAGTTGATAGTTCGGTGTTCACTCATGCTTTAGCACGTTTACTCCAAGATGATGATTTAGAAGCAGCGATTAAAGCCGAAGCCCTCACCCTGCCGTCAGAGAACGATGTGGCAGGTCAGTTAAGCCCTGTTGATCCTGCACGTATTCATGCCGTACGTGAACAATTACGCACAGAAATTGCACAAGCTTTGCATGAAGCGAAGCTTGCGCTCTATCAATCGTGGCAATATGTCACAGGTACGGACGATACAGCTATGCAGCAGCGCGCATTGAAACATGCGTGCTTAGGTTATCTGCCCTACAGCGACCCCAGCAAGGGTATAGCCTTGGCCTATGAACAATTCTGCCAAAGCACCACCATGACTGATCAAGCTGCTGCTTTAAACCTTCTGACACATTATGATTGCCCACAACGCAAGCAGGCTTTGCACGCCTTTGAGCAACGCTGGCAAGACGATGCCAACGTGATGAATAAATGGTTCACGCTACAAGCCAAATCTACCCTTCCCGATACCTTGCAGCGCGTGGAATCATTGATGCAACACCCTGCTTTTGATCTACGCAATCCCAATAAAGTACGCAGCCTCATTGGTACGGTGACCAGTAGAAACCCTGCTGTTTTCCATGCTGTCGATGGTGCAGGCTACCGTTTTCTTGCGGCGCAGGTTATCGCCTTGGATGCCATAAACCCACAACAAGCAGCGCGTATGGTGCGCGGTTTTATGCTCTGGAAAACCTTAGAGCCCACACGCCGCCAACTGATGCTCGAAGCCTTACAAAGCATTGCTACCCACACGCCGCTATCGTCAGACGTGCAAGAAATTGTCACGCGCAGCCTTAAAGGATAACGATCATGATGGAAATTATGGATGACGATGAATATGAATACGTCGAGCGGCTTAATCGCAGTCAGCAAAAACGTGACCTTGCAGAACTAGCTGATGCAGCCAAAGCATTAGCTGAGCAAGACAGCGCAACCCTTGCCAATATAGATCTTCCTGATGAGATCCGAACTGCTTTATTGGCGGCACAAGGGATGAAGAACCAAGCAAGAAAGCGACAATTCAAGTTTATTGTCAAACTCATGCGCAAGCATAACCCTGATAGCTGGATTGAAATCACCTCAAACCTCAAGCAGCAAGACGCTGAAAAATCGCACCAATTCCATCGCGTTGAACGTTGGCGTGATCGCTTGCGCCAAGATACCACAAACAGTGTGTTAACAGCGTTTATGCAGGACTACCCACAAGCTGATGGCGGACAGATTCGTCAATTAGTGCGCAATGCCAACAAGGAACAGGCGCAGCAGAAAGCACCAAAATCAGCGCGTATTCTTTTCCGTCTGCTGCGCGACACTGTCGGCGATTGAAGCAAGTGTAGCGGAGGTATAAGGTAATTTAAGCGCATTATTGCCCCTGCTACCACGCCCTTGCTTGCCATTCTTTTGCTGCAATCTATGATGTCGCTCATGGCTATTATCAATCGTCGTGCGCGGCACGAATATCATATTTTGGAAACCTTCGATGTGGGCATCATGTTAGCGGGTCCAGAAGTGAAATCCTTGCGTATAGGTCAGGCTAATTTAGCCGAAGCACATTGCTTAATTCGTCAAGAGCGCGTGTGGCTAATCAACTGCCATGTCAGTCCCTACAAACCTGCGGCGCGGAACAACCCTGTCGAGCCTGCAAGAGCGCGTGAATTATTGATGCACAAAAGTGAAATCAACCGTTTGCTTGGCAAGTTGAAAGAAAAAGGCTTGACTCTTGTACCATTAAAATTTTATTTCAATGAACGCGGTTATGCTAAGTTGCAAATAGGCTTAGCATCTGGCAAGAAACAACACGATAAGCGGCATGATTTAAAGGAACGCGATGTAGCGCGTGATCTACAACGTCGTTACAAAATGTAATCACGCCGAAAAAATATTAACATGACCATACTGCCCCATCTGTTGAATAGACAAGAACGTAAGTTTCCTTGATATACTCCCCGCTTATCACGCCTAAGAAACTATTATTATTGCACTTATAACTTGAATTCGGGTTTATCAGAGTTTTTTTTAAAGGAAGAAAAGGGGAAAAGGACAATGATTGAAAACCATGCTTACAAAGAGTCCGTAAAAAGATGGGTGTTACGCTAGAAAAGCATTATATGTTTTGGTATGATTTACTTGTTAATACTGATGAGGTTGCTGATTACTTTGATAATGGAAAGGAAATAGTTAATTACTTAAAGAATGTAAAAGAAACTTAAAAGAACATTTTGTATATTTCATTTGCTCTAGAGTAAAAATTCACTTCAATATAAATAAAAAACATTCCTGTTTATAACGGATTCTGTTGGTCTCATAAATCATTGATATAATTGAATATACTTATGAAATAATGCTCGTTGTATACACTGATAAGGAGCGGTGTATAATACAATTCGCCCTTTTATGCTGCCTAATCAGCTCAAAACGTTGGGGTTACTATTAACAGAATCCGTTACAACCAGTAAATTTGTAATATTGAAGGGAATAGTGATGAATAATATATTGATACTGTTAGGGATTGTTAGTCTGTTGCTCGGTTGTTCTGGCGGAACTGAATATGAATTAAAGAAGTACTATAAAGACCCAGTTTCACCTGCTGCCATAATGATGGGTGAAACTTATGCTGGTGTAGTGGAAACTTTCAATTCGTTAGATGCCTGTCTTCAGATGAAAGAGCAAGTGGAACGTGATGATCGTAATACTGGTTATACGAATTCACGATTTGTATGTGATGAAAAAACGCAAACCACCTAACCAAAAATTAGAGAGGGACTTCCGCGTTGCTTCAGCCCCTCAATTAAGCCGTTAGGCGAAGGAGAAATATATGGCATCTTTTATCGGCACAGTTGATGAATTCACCAAATTTATCAGCCCACGTGCTAGAAATGTAGTAAATACAACGACAAAAAAATACAAAGCTGAAATTGGTCAATGTCAACATTGTGGTTCAAATGATAGAGAATTAGACGCTGCACATGTTACTGGAAGAGAGAGACTAAAAATTATTGAAAACATACTTAGAGGTTTTACTAATGGTGAGATTGTTACAATTGATTTAGAGGTTTTTGAAAACCTTTTTCTTTCCGAGCACCTACCTATTTCAGAAAATATACTGGTCTTATGCCGCCTATGTCATAGGAAATATGATGCAATTGAAAATAATGAAGCTGAAATAAATGAAGATAGCACATATAAACTTATTTCTAACTCAGAGATAACAGCTTATTTACGAAAAGTAATTCCTGATTTACTCGATGAAGAAATAATTAATTTACAATCACTAGATTATTGCAAATTAACTTTTGGTTTAAATTTTGAAGTACTTAAAAATATTCCTTTAAATTCCAATCTCCAACAAATTCGTCAGCTTGCTCAAATTAATGGTTATAATCGTTGGTCAACCCAACGATCAATTGAAGCAAAGAACCATCGTTATTTGGTCTGCACACAATGGGTTGACAAGCATAGGCATCCATTTTTAGTTTGGCAAAAGAAGATAGAAAATGGGCATTCTTCATATTCGACCAAAAGTAGTTGATACTTTACCACCTTGTAGGTTGCTGTTGAGGGAAGCGACCCCCAACATCTTCTGGTTCCCATGTTCTGCGTGGAAATCCATTACCAGGGTATCATTCCGCCACTGTGTATGCGTTACCACGCAGGAGCGTGGGAACGAGGGCACGTGAAGTAAAGTGTAAACCAGGACATGAAGGATGGCAGAAAAAAATGCTTTCTAACACCTGTACTTACCTCCTTATCCTGAATAACTCAGGTTATATCATCGGTGTAGGTAAAGCGTCATGCTGGTCATGCCTGTTTAAAACCATGTCTATGTACCTATACCCCACAGCGTGTTTAACACAGAAGATAGCCAGCAACCACCTACAAACAAAGGTCTTTCCGCTTAAGACGGTATAAAAAGAGAGCTGCAACGGTGAGGCGTAGGGTGCGCTTGCGCACCACACGGCGGTACAACTCCATGCAGAGGTGTGATAAATGAACAAGTGTATGGGTTTCTACAACGCCATTTTGTGCGCAAGCTCACCCTACCCTTGAGTTCAAATCCTTGCCTTCACACCCAGCTCAACACGTTGCTGTTAAAGGATGTACCGTCTTAAAAGGGAAGCCAAACAAAGTAGATGATCGCGTCATTTTATCGCTAACGCACATGCGTTAATTGTTGGGGTCATCATGGTGCTATCATGCTGGATACTACCTCAAATAAACACAATTAATAAAAAAAGGAAGAAACATGGCTAAAGTATGGTTTGTTGGTGCAGGTCCTGGCGACCCTGAGTTGATTACAGTCAAAGGTCAGCGTTTACTGCGTGAAGCAGGGGCGATTATCTATGCTGGCTCTTTGGTTTCAGAAGCATGTACGCGCTGGGCTGGCGAAGGTTGCATCATTGCCGATTCCAAAGGCATGACACTGGAAGAGATTACAGGCTGGCTGATTGCCCAAACAGCACAGCATGAAACGGTAATTCGCTTGCAAACGGGCGACCCTTCCTTATATGGCGCGTTAATCGAAATGGTACAGCCCTTGGATGCAGCGGGTATCGAATCAGCGGTCGTGCCTGGCGTGTCGTCGGCATTTGCTGCTGCTGCGGCAGCTTGTGAAAGCTTAACCCTACCCGAAGTCACGCAGACAGTGATTCTTACTCGCGTAGAAGGGCGCACACCCATGCCCGAAGGGGAATCCCTGCGTGAGTTAGCGCAACATAAAACCACGTTGTGTCTCTTCCTTTCCATCACCTTGCTACCTAAAATACGCGAAGAGTTATTAGCGGCAGGCTGGCAAGATGATAACCCTGTACTGGTGGTGCAAAAAGCCTCATGGCCGAATGAGGAAAAAATCGTGCGCGGCACATTAGGCAACATCCGCGATGCTTGCAGGGCTGAAAAAATCGCCTCGCAAGCCATGATTGTGCTTAGTCCAACCTTGGGCGCACGCCATTGGGCAGAGTTAAAACGCTCGAAGCTGTACGATTCCGACTTTACCCACCGTTTTCGCCAAGCCGAAAATCATTGAATAAGTCGCTGTGCGAGCGGTTAGTTATTCATTTTGTCTCGTCTTAGGGTTGCGGAAAGAGATAAATATCCCCTGATTATAACGGATTTAGG
>JAUZQP010000062.1 GCA_030950965.1 Mariprofundaceae bacterium | reverse complement strand
GATTTGCCGCCGTGTGCATGATGCTGGTGCTTTTGTGTATGGCGATGGAGCGAATTTGAACGCGCTGGTCGGCGTGGCGCGGCCTGGTGATATGGGCATTGATTGCTTACATATCAATGTGCATAAAACCTTTTCTACACCACATGGTGGTGGTGGCCCCGGTGGTGGCCCTGTTGCCGTGTGTGAAGAGCTTGCGCCCTTCTTGCCTGTGCCGCGTATTGAATGCGAGGGTGATGGTTTCCGCCTGTGCCATCAAGCCGATCAATCCATTGGTGCTGTGCTAGGGTCGATTGGGCAAACGGGCGTATTATTACGTGCTTTGGCATACATTAATGCTTTCGGACGCGAACACATGCACCGCATTGCCGAAGATGCCGTGCTCAATGCGAACTACGTCATGAACCGCCTCAAAGATGCCTACCACACCCCTTTCCCCGGGCTGTGCAAGCATGAATGCTTGTTCACCGATGGGCTTCAGGAACAACACGGCATCAAGACCTTGGATATTGCCAAGCGTTTGATTGACTTGGGTTTCCACCCGATGACTATCTATTTTCCCTTGATTGTACATGGTGCGATGTTGGTTGAACCGACGGAAACTGAATCGCGGCAAACCTTGGATGACTTCTGTGATGCGATGCTGGAAATTGCTGCCCAGTGTGAAGCAGGGGACACCGATGCCCTGCATGATGCGCCTGTGTTGCCGTTCCGTCAGCGTTTGGATGAAACTGCTGCCGCACGCAAACCTGTGCTGGTGTGGCCTGCTCAATAATGGATGACGCTAAAACCGTGACGCAGCATCTGCATATCGTAGGGATCTGCGGCACGGCGATGGCTGCTATTGCTTTGTTGGCGCGCGAGCGTGGTTGGACGGTCACAGGTTCCGATGCTGGCGTGTACCCACCGATGTCCGAGGTGTTAGCAACGGCAGGGATTGCAGTGCAAGCCTTTGCCGTGGATAACCTTAGACCTGCGCCGAATCTCTGTTTGGTCGGTAATGCGATCAGTCGTGGCAATGTAGAAATCGAAGCGATCTTGCAGCAGGGCTTGCCTTACAGCAGTGGTGCGGCGTTTGTGGGGGATTACATCCTGCCACAACGCCATGCCGTGGTGGTGGCTGCGACCCATGGTAAAACATCAAGCAGCAGCATGTTGGCGCACGTCTTGCAGCAAGCGGGACTTGAGCCAGGCTTTATGATTGGTGGTGTGCCAGAAGATTTTGACAGTGGCGCGCAGTTGGGCGGCAAGTTCGCGCCCTTTGTGCTGGAAGGCGACGAATACGATACTGCACTATTTGATAAACGCAGTAAGTTCCTACACTACCATGCACGTACCTTGATGTTGAATAATCTGGAATACGACCACGCGGATATTTTCCCCGACCTAGAGGCGATTAAAATCCAGTTTAGCCATTTATTGCGTACCGTGCCGAGCAATGGCTGCATTGTGCTCAATGCTGACGATGAACATTTAGCTGATGTGGTGAAGCGCGGCTGCTGGACTCCCTGTGTGCGTTATGCCCAGCGTGAGCGTGGTAACGCTGCACTATGGCAATGGCGTGCCGAGCGCGAGGATGGCAGCGCGTTTACGCTATGGCTGGATGGGGTAGAGGTGTGCCATGTTCGCTGGCGCATGATTGGCGTGCATCAGGTGGCGAATGCTTGCGCGGTGGCGGCAGCAGCACACAGCATGGGTGTGGCAATGGATGAAATTACCGATGCTTTGACGCATTTTTCTGGTGTGCGGCGGCGCATGACCTTGGTCAAGACAGTGGCAGGCGTGCGGATCTTCGATGATTTTGCCCATCACCCGACGGCAATTCGCGGCGTGGTGACGGCGGCTAAGGCAGCGATGACTACAAGTGGGCGTTTGTGGGTGGTGCTTGAACCACGCTCCAATACGATGCGCAGCAAGATTCATCAGCAACGCTTGGTAAGCTGCTTTGATGCTGCTGACCGTGTGTTATGTTTAGCACCAGCGGCTCGTGGACAAGCGGCGGATCAGTTGCTTGATACGGTGCGACTTTGTGGTGCTATCGGCGCAGACAAGGCAAACGCTGTTGCCGACTATGATGCGCTCATGGCGCAGATGCAGGGCGATATACGTAACGGCGACGATGTGCTGATTCTATCCAATGGCGGCGTGGAAGTGTTGCATCAAGCCCTGTTTTCGTTGTTGTATGTGTGATCTAGCTCACCTTTAACCATGCGTGCATTGCTATGGTTGCGTGACTGATGTCACTTTTGACAGCAGCTATGAAAACTGCATGATGCAGCTTGCTCGGTGAGAGCATTTCTTACGGATCTGAGCTGATCCCGCTGCTTGAGGAGTTGCTAGTGCAACAAAAGATGATTCGTTCTTTGTTTGTTAAAGAACGCACTTTGGGGGACACATTGTCCCGTTTGAGTCGTTATTGGTGGTATATCTGGAGACGCACACCGCTTCACCATCCACGTAAACTTATCCCTTATATTACCACTTTACTGGTGCTGCTGGCGATGTTACCCAGTCCTGACGTACGAGCGGATATTCGCATGGCGCACGAAGAGTGGTTGCCCGCAGAACTTCCTGCTACGGATTTGCAAGCAACACCTGCTACCGTGCGCGATCATGTGTTGGCAAAGGGTGATGTGAGCAGTCGCGTATTGCAATCGATGGGGTTTGAGTATCCCGATGTTTTGGCTATGGAAAAAGTGAGCAAAAACGTCTTTTCTTTTCGTAAGCTACGCACAGGTCACCGGGTTCAACGCGATGACGATGACGGTACTGTTCGCGTATTCTATGATGTGGACTCCAAAGATCGTTTGCAGTTAGAGAAAAAAGGCGATGCTGCATGGCAAGCCAGTTTGCAACCCCGTCCTTTACGTCGTTTTAGCCAATACACGCATGGCGTGATTGAAGGCAGTTTGTTTATGGATGCTCAAAAAGCAGGCATGGACGATGGCACGACGATGGCGTTAATTGATGTGTTCGCTTGGGATATTGATTTCGCCCGTAATTTACGCAAAGGCGATAGCTTCGATGTTTATTATGAAGAGGCCTATGATGATCATGGGACGCTGGTTTCGTCTTCGATTTTAGCCGCTGAATTTGTTAATCGTGGCAAGTCCTATAGTGCGGTGCGTTATACCGACAAGCACGGTAAAGAGGGTTATTACGCGCTGAATGGTAGTAACCTGAAAAAAGATTTTCTTAAAGCTCCCGTTAAATATTCACGCATTTCATCGCGTTTTTCCCATGCGCGAAAACACCCGATCTTGGGTTATACTCGTGCTCATAAAGGTGTTGATTATGCATCACCGAGCGGTACACCGATTCATGCAGTGGCCAATGGTGTGATTAAAGAGGCAGGTCGCCATGGTGGTTATGGTCGTTATGTGCGCATCAATCATCGTAAAGGCATCAACACCCGCTATGGTCACTTAAGCCGTTACGGTAAGGGTATTCATCGCGGTGTTCATGTTACACAAGGTCAAGTGATTGGCTATGTGGGGATGAGTGGTTTGGCTACAGGGCCACATTTACATTTTGAATACCGTCAGGGTAATAAAGCGATCAATCCGCTGAGTGTACGCAGTGAAGCGGGTGCGCCGATTGCCAAATCTGAATTGGTGCGCTTTAAAGCTGCCAGCAGTGTATTGTACCGCAGCATGAAAGTGGTTGCTGAAAAAGCGCGCGCTACCACATGGGGATAATGTTTGAACGATGACCTTCGACAACGCTGGCTGAATAAAGCCAGCAAAGTGCTCACTATAGAAGTGGCTGCCCTGCAATCGCTGCAAGGGTCGTTATCGGATGAGTTTTGTGATGCCGTGGCATGTATCCTTGGTTTACACGGTCGTTTGGTCGTCGTGGGCATGGGTAAGTCAGGGATTATTGCACGTAAAATTGCTGCCACCTTTGCTTCGACAGGCACGCCTGCGTTTTTTGTCCATGCCGCAGAGGCGCAACATGGTGACTTGGGTATGATTACCCATCATGATGCCGTGCTGTTGCTCTCACACAGCGGTGAAACGGCGGAAGTCTGCAATCTATTGCCTACACTGCGCTTGCTCGGTGCGAAGCTGCTGGCGATGACAGGCAAGCGCGATTCCACTTTGGCATGCCATGCCGACATCGTGCTGCACATTCCCGTTGAGCGCGAAGCTTGCCCGATGAATTTAGCCCCTACCGCATCGACCACCGCCGCCCTAGCCTTGGGTGACGCGCTGGCAGTTGTGGTGCTCAAGGAACGAGGGTTCCGCGAAGAGGACTTTGCTCGTGTACACCCTGCAGGCAGCCTAGGGCGGCGTTTAATGAAAGTAGGCGATGTGATGCATCGTGATATACCCATGGTCGATGGTGGGCAACCCTTACGCGATGCTATCACCACCATGAGTAGTCACCGCATGGGCATTACAGGCGTGAGCAATCAAGGTATTTTATGCGGCTGTATTACCGATGGCGATTTGCGTCGTATTTTGGAACACGGTGATGTAGATTTAGCTCGTCCCGTACAAAGCATGATGCACAATCAGCCTCACACGATGACTGCCGACCATTTGGTTACCGAAGCTGTGCGGGTGATGGAAGAGCTTAAAGTAACATCCTTATTCATCACCCAAGAAGACGGTGCAACCATTGGTATCGTGCATTTGCACGATGTACTACAAGCAGGCTTGGGGTGAGTGGTGGTTCTGTTCTCGGACAGCCTTCTACTTTCCATGAGAAGAAAAGCCTGATATAGTTTCAAAAGCTATGAATGTTAGGTTAGAAACGAAGAAAAAACCCGATAAAAATGTCGTCTTCGATGGTGTCCCTCAATGAGGTCGTTATATGCCCAAAGTCGATGTTCGCGATGCCCCTTGTGGCTTTGGATATTGTCGGTGAAATAAAGAGCACCATTGATGGGTGAATAGCGTATTTTACGTTTCGAATCCTAGAGTTATATAGAGTTATATAGAGGAGAATACAGTGGCTAAACCCAATTACGCTTTTCAAAAGCGTCAGAAAGAAATTGCGAAAAAGCAAAAGAAGGAAGAAAAACGCTTGCAAAAAAGAGGGCTAGACGATAGCCAGCCGCAGGACGTTCAACCCGAATTAGGGAATGATGGTGAAGCGGTAACAACCAGCGACACAATTCAGAATATTTGAAGTTCGATGAATATCAAGTAGTTATAGGAGAAAATAACATGAGTACAGGTACAGTAAAGTGGTTTAATTCAGATAAAGGTTTTGGTTTCATCGCTCCTGATGATGGAAGCAAAGATTTGTTTGTTCATCACTCCGAAGTTCAAGGTGGCGGTGGCCATGTATCTTTGAATGAAGGCCAGAAAGTGGAATATGAAATTGGCCAAGGCCAAAAAGGCCCTTGCGCTAATAACGTAATGCCTCTTTAATTCTAACCATTGAACTGGTTTTTGTAACGGCCAGCACCTAAGAGGTAATCATTCACACCCCCTCTGTTTTTGCGCCATCAAGGCGAAAGCGCGCAGTTTACGCTTTGGTAAATGAGCACTTTCAACGCAGAGGGCGGAAAAATCAGTGGGGGGAGTGAATGATTATGATGGGTTATTCAGGTTTCATGAGGAGTACGTAGGATAATCCTCACTTCGCGACCGTGTGCTATATCGCGTAGCGTCAATACATGACGTGGGGCTTGCCAAGTAAGGCGAATACCTTGCCATGCCCCTGATCCTCGCCAGCTATTGTGCCCTTGGTAATGGAACTGTTGGGGTATCTGATTGTTAAGAATAGCTGCAATATGCGTGGGAGCAATCATCATACCTCGCGCCGCTAGTTGCGCTGCTGTCACGCGCTTCCAACGGGCGGGGGTTTCTTGATTATCAAGCATCTTGGTCTGCTTGCCTTGCCAGCGAATCAACAAGACCCGACCACTGGCAGCATGCGTTAGTCGCGCTGTTCCAGCATGGGCATTACCCTGCCAGTCCATCATCACTTGCCAGCGATGGTTCGGCTG
>JAUZQP010000061.1 GCA_030950965.1 Mariprofundaceae bacterium | reverse complement strand
GCCTTAAAAGGGAAGCCGATTATTTATTGCGCGTTACCTTAGGCAACTCGCAATAAATAATCTACCAAGCTCGCTTGTCTTTTTGCCCAGCATCGGCGTTGCAAAAAAGCTTACATAGCGAGCTATGCTTTGCTTTTTGCGCCTTGATGCTGAACAAAAATCCTGCGCGATTTTGGTAGATTATTTATTGCGCGTTACCTTACGTCAGATCAGCTAAAAACGTTGGGGCTACTATCAACAGAATCCGTTACAATCAGGCATTATTCGTATCCTGCCTAAATCCTAGGGTAAGTTTATTTTGAAAAAATATAACCAACTGATAATTAAGGGAAGTTATATTTTTACATGTCGTATTTATCCGAGAATTTAGGCAGGATACCATTATTCAAGCAACAGATACAAGGAGGATCAACCGTGATTACATTTCTTTTTAATAATGAAGGAACACATATTGCTAATGTAGTGAAGGGGCAATTGTACATGCCTGATGGCGCACATGTGGGCTGTTACCAAGAAGAGAGAGGGATTTTTATTGATCTTGCAGGGCATTATTTAGGTGAGTTGCTGTATGATAATCGATTGCTGTGCAACCAGTACTCTCCGTATCGCCATGAGCGTTATGTGCCTGGGGATTCATACAATGAGTTGTCAAATATCGGAAACTATGGTGACCCTGGCAAAGAATCCAGCATCGGAACAATTGATGGCTATGAGAATGTAGTGTTGAAATAGAAAAAGGGTGGAAGTTATCCCACCCTTTTGCTACTACACCTTATTTCTTAGCACAAGGGTTCTTAACTGCACAAGGGTTCTTAACTGCACAAGGATTCTTAGCTTCGCATGGGTTCTTAGCTTCGCATGGGTTCTTAGCTTCGCATGGGTTCTTAGCTTCGCATGGGTTCTTAGCTTCGCATGGGTTCTTAGCTTCGCATGGGTTAGCTACGGCACATGGATTAGCGGCGCAAGGGTTTGCTGATCCGTGTGCAGATGCAGGTACGATAGCCAAAGCTGCAAAAAATGCGGCAACAGCCATGTGAGTGAATGCTTGTTTCATAGAGTTTTCTCCAACAAAAAAAATCAGCGTGTGGGATCACACGCCGTGCAAACGTGGTCGTTTGCACACGGCGTATATTACACATACAAACGCATGATGCAGAGTGAATTTTTTACACCAGAAAAATAACCAAGGCGATAAACAGCGCGTAAAGTAAGCCATTGCCTAATAACATCACAGCATTGAGGCGCGATGTTTGGTGTAAAAACCATAGCCATAAAGCCCCTACTACTGCCAAGGCTGCTGCTGCAATGGCGTACACTTCGGAGAAATGCCACGGCATGATCATCATGCCAATAGCAGGAATCACCGTGCCTTGAAACACCATCGCTCCTGTGATGTTACCAAAGGCGAGTGTGTCACGCTTGCGACGCACCCAGATAATGGAGTTAACCTTTTCGGGTAATTCTGTTGCTACAGGCACAATTAACAGCGAAAGAACCAAGGCGGAAATGCTTAAAATTGCCGCGCCTTGTTCAATGCCATGAACAAACAACTGCGCACCGAGTATCAAAATAACCAGTGCAAACAGCAACTGCAGGCTGGCAATGATGTTGCTGTCACCCATGATACGTCCCAAGTAAAGCGGATCATCTGCTTCAGTTCCATGCCCATCGGCGACCAATGCACTGCTGGCTCGAATAGTGATTAATAAATACAGGCAGTACGTCACCAATAGGATAATAGCACATAATAGATGAACCCAGCTCCAATCAGTCGGCAATAAGCCCGCGATAATAACCAAAGAAAAGGCGCCACCAAATACGGTAAGATCGCGCTTTAGCCCGCTGGGTTCGGGGGTAAATTGGTGATCCCAACCATGCTTCATACCCGCAAACAATGCCATCAGGCATAGGCTCAGCGTTCCTAGCATAAACGGTGCGCCTAAAATCGCCCCCATACCGACAGCGTGATTGATATGCTCTGCCGCACCACCGGCGACGATGGCGACGATGGGTACGATGGTTTCTGGCATAGCTGTGCCAATAGCAGCAAAGATGGAACCTGTAACGCCTTCGGAAAGCCCCATGCGTTCACCCATATACTCCAGTGCATTGGTGAACATTTGCGCCGCAATAAATACGACAAAAAGGGCGAAAAGTAGAGAAAGAATAATATCCATCGTTTAATCGCTGCCTAGCACATCCTGTACGGCGGCGAAAAGAAGTGGCAACAATAACTCTTCGGCACCTGGCAAAATGAAGCCCTGCCCTTTGTCATCGACTAAGCGTGCTAATAGATCTTGGTTGGCATGGTTGTCGTTGCGCGTGGACATCATCACGGCAGTAACTTCCTCTAAGGGGTTGGCTACTTGCGCCGCTAGCTCAGCAGCTTGCACCAGCACGCGAGGAAGCACCATGCTGGAAGAAACATTCAGAATAACACCAGGTTTGTTGCGTCCTAAGGCTGCTGCCAGCAACTGGAAGTCAGTCATGCCCGTTGCGCCCAAAGACTCTCCGTGAGATTTAGCGTGAATAGCAAAGGCATCCATGCCAATCGCAGGATGAACCGTTACAGGAATGCCCGCACGTTCCGCTGCCGCAATGATTGAGTGTTGCACGTATTCGGCACGGGAGTCGAGCAATGCTTGTGCCGTAGCTTGACCGATGCCTTGATTTTCTCGCGCACCCACATGAATAGCGTGATTGATGAGTTCACCGGCCTCTTCACTTACACCGAACACCCCACTGTCACACGCTCTACTGCGGCGCAACAAGGTGTGCCCAGTCAATGCGACCTCCACGTCTTGCAACAATGCATCGCCCGTTAAGGCAAGCGCAGTGATGCGATGTTGTTCAATCGCACGTACAATCAAGGGGCTTAGTCCTGCGGAAATAACATGCCCACCACAAGCAAGCACGATGCCGCGTTTGTGATTCAGGGCGTTGACCATGGCATCACGCACGAGAAACAGATCGCGTGTAAGACCAATACTAGGCAAGCTGCTCAGAAAGTCAGCAAAGCTACTATCCGCAGGGCAGAGTGCAGCAAAGTCGGCATCTTCGGTATCGCGGGGGCGTGTACTCAGTGAAGGAGCAGTCAGGGATTGAAAAGAAAGAGGGCGTAAGCTCATGCGTGTTCTCCAAACATGGTATGGTCAATCAGGCTGCAAATAATGTGTAAACAGGTAATATGCATCTCCTGAATGCGGGGTGTCGAAGGGTGTGGGATACATAGCGAAACATCGACGGCTGAATGGTTGGCTATTGCACCACCATCGCCACCGCTGAGTGTAATGCATACCATTTTACTGCGTGCTGCGGCATCGACAGCCTTGAGCACGTTGGTGGAGTTTCCGCTCGTTGAGATGGCTAACAATATATCACCAGGGCGACCCAAAGCTTCAACTTGACGTGAGTACACATCGTCAAAAGAGAAGTCATTGGCAATACTGGTAATGACTGAGGCATCGTGAGTCATCGCAACAGCGGCGAGACCAGGGCGGTTGATTTCAAAACGGTTCACCAACTCGCCAGCAAAATGTTGCGCATCGGCGGCTGAGCCACCATTGCCGCAGGCGAGAATTTTACCACCTTCACGTAAACTTTTGACCATCAAGGCACTGGCTGTCATCAGCTCATTATCCAGCTGGTTAAGGCAGCGACGGCGAAGTTCAATGCCTTCTTGCATGGCATTGCGGATTATAGCATTCATAGTCACATCCATTTATTCAGTAGGCTTGTCGTCGGGGTCGTTGTCATCCACCACTTTCATGTGGCGAGCCAGTACGATGCTTTGGGCAATAACAAATACAAAAGTCAGCCCTAACAGCCCGAACATTTTAAAGTTCACCCAATCATCCGTGCTGAAATGATAGACTACGTACAGATTGAGCGCACCCATAGCGACAAAAAACAGTGTCCAAGCAATATTCAGGCGCAGCCATATATTTTCTGGCAGATGAATGTGGTCGGACATCATGCGTTTTACTAAAACTTTTTTACCTATAAAATGACTACCTGCAAAGGCGGCAGCAAATAACCAGTTAATCACACTGGGCTTCCATTTGATAAACATTTCATTTTGCAGCAACAGGGTCGCACCACCAAAAATGCACACCAGCACCAAGGTAATCAGGTGCATTTTTTCAAACGAGCGGTGTTTAAGCCACCAAGCCAGCGTCTGCACCAGCGAGGCAACGATTAACACCGCTGTGGCAGTATAAATGTCATACATTTTGTAGGCCGCAAAAAACAGGGCGACGGGGAAAAAATCAAACAGCATCTTCATAGTGCGCGATGCCACCATAATTGACTGCAAAAGTCCAAAATAATCAGCCCTTTATAAGCAGCCCTTAACTCCGTTTCACAGGAATGCCGAGTGCTTGCACCTGCTGCGCGAGGTCTGCCATCCATGCGTCATCTTGCATACTAATTTGCGCTGCTTCAGGCTGCATAGAGGGTCGTGCTAAACCGTAGAGCAACACACCTTGAATGGGAATGTGCTGGGCTTTGAGTTGCCGCAGCCAGTCCAACCAAGCGCGGCTGCGGGTGTTTATATCGCTCCCTTTGCTGTCGTGAAAAAAGCAGCTTTGAATCCATGTTGGGCAGTGGTTAGCGGCTATAGCGACCTGCTCCAAGAGCTGCTGCGGCGTACTTCGTACACCATTGATGCGCGCTATATCTTCTTCGGTGCAGGCATCCACTTTAATCCACACTTCTCCTTGGTGCTTTGCCATGGTTTGTAGCGCAGTTTGAACGTAGAGCTTGCGCATATACGAGCCATTGGTAATCAGGCGAAGTGGTAAGTCATGCAGTCCAAAATCGTGCATGGCAGCAATAACCGTTGCCATACACGCCTCAAATTGCTGACTGCTGGTTGGTTCCCCATTGCCAGAGAAGGCAATATCACACAATTGCTGCTGTCCCGTGGGCACGCGCGCACGCATAAATGTGCCATTGAGTACATCATCCAGCAGTGTGTGTAATTCGTCGTGCAAACGTGTGATGTCAATGTCGGGAGCATGACCGCGTTGAAGCTGCGGCACCTGGCAATAGAGGCAATGCCAGTTACATCGATTATTGGGGTTTAAGTTGATGCCGATTGAAACACCACCAGCACGGCGCGAAACTACAGGGTACACATAATGCATAGCTGCGCTATCGCGGTCGTGATTACTGGTATTAAGGAGGCTGTTTTTAGTCATCCTTTGCTGTCCAATAAGGCATTCATAGCGGTAATTAAGTCAGGGTAAACGGCAATACTGGCATCCAGCGCCCTCGCCTTAGTGAGAATAGCTTCTGCATCACCATAACCGCTCTGCACCAGTATCGGGCGAACTCCAGCGGCAATCGCAGCTTGTACATCGCGTAATGAATCGCCGATCATGACGGTGGTGGAAGCCGTGGCATCCAGTTGTTCTAAGGCTTGTTGGATCATGCCAGGCAAAGGTTTACGGCAGAGGCAACCAGCATCGGGCGCATGGGGACAATACATCACAACATCCAGCGAGCCATGCTGTTGGTGAATAGCTAACATCATGGCAGCATGAATCGCATCAAAGGTCGTTTGCGATATCATACCTCGGCCTAAGGCTGATTGGTTACTGATCAGTGCCGTTTGAAAGCCTGCTTGCTTAGCGCGTGCAATCGCTTTAAGACTACCTGGAATCGCCTGCCATTGTGAAGCAGTTAAAATATAATCAGGCGAGTCAAAATTAATCACGCCGTCGCGATCCAGTAAGATGGTACTAATGGTGCTTGTGTCGTTCATACAAGCTACACTAGCGCGTTCAAGTACATTTATCTAGGAGGTTGTCCGAGAATAGAGACCGTAGCGAGGGATTCCCATTTTGAGTCATGAATTTCGGATATTTGAGGCGAATAGCAGGGCTATTTAACGAAAAGAGGCGGAAATCATGGCC
>JAUZQP010000060.1 GCA_030950965.1 Mariprofundaceae bacterium | reverse complement strand
TTTGCAGGTGAATACTGCCCGCATTTTCACCGGCAAAATGCCCCCATGCCTCTTCGGTCGTGAATGGCAGAATGGGTGCGCTAAGGCGAATCATTACATTCACCAAATCGTACAAGGTGGCACGGGCGGAAGCACGGCGTGTAGAATCGGATGCATCGCAATACAAACGATCTTTAATCACATCAAGGTAGAAACCACCCAGTTCCACGGTGCAGAACCCCTGCAATTGGTGGGCAATGCGATGGAAGTTATAGTCCTGATAGCCTTGCTGTACGCCATCATTTAACTGCGCCAACCGTTGCATCACCCATTGATCCAGCTTGGTGCGCTCTGCCACAGGTACAGCATCACGTTCGGCATTATAGCCTGCGAGATTACCCATCATAAAACGCAGGGTGTTGCGGATGCGGCGATAGGATTCGGTTAACTGCTTAATGATGGCATCAGAAATACGAATATCGGCGGAATAATCTTCCGAAGCGACCCATAGACGCAGAATATCTGCGCCCATTTGCTGAATAATCTTTTGCGGCGCAATCACATTGCCGACCGACTTGGACATTTTATTGCCCTTGGCATCCATCACAAAACCGTGGGTTAATACGGCTTTGAACGGTGCGTGTCCGCGTGTACCGATACTTTCCAGCAACGATGATTGAAACCAGCCGCGATGTTGATCGGAACCTTCCAAGTATAAATCAGCAGGGCTGCCGAGTTCAGGGCGTTGCTCCAGCACACAAGCGTGGGTCGAGCCCGAATCAAACCAGACATCCAGAATATCACGCTCTTGCACAAACGATGTGCTACCACAATCAGGGCAGTGTGCACCCTCATCTAAGTAGTCACTCAACGGGGCGCTGAACCATACATCTGCGCCATGTTGCGCCACGGCTTCTGCCACGCGCTCAATCACTGCCTCGGTGGTGATAGCGTGGGACTCGCAATCGGCACAGCGAATCACGGTGATCGGCACACCCCAGTTACGTTGGCGCGACACGCACCAGTCAGGGCGTTGTTCCACCATACCACGCATGCGATTTTTGCCCCATGCGGGTGTGAAAACAGTCGTTTCGATAGCAGCCAAGGCTTTTTCTTGCAGCTTATTGTGGGTCATTGAAATAAACCATTGTGGTGTGGCACGGAAGATCAACGGGCCATGACAACGCCAGCAATGTGGGTAGGAGTGATTGATCGCTTCATCAGCCAGCAATGCGCCACAGTCACGCAGGTGTTCAATCACCACGGCATTCGCCTTGCTGATATGCATGCCTGCAACCAACGGTGTTTCAGGTTCAAACACACCAGCACCATTGACGGGGTTGAAGGCGGTTAAGCCATATTGCATACCGACGATATAATCTTCTTGACCATGACCTGGCGCGGTATGGACACAGCCTGTACCTGCATCCAAGGTAACGTGATCGCCCAGCAGTACGGGGGCATCTTGATCCAAATAGGGGTGACGGAAGATGCGGTTTTCCAATGCTTGCGCAGTAAAACGCGCCATCACTTCGCCCTCAGCCTTCAGTGTTTTCAGCACATCACGGTGCAAATCTTCAGCAAGGATTAAGACTTCGCCAACGGCAAGGTTGGCTTGCTCGGAAGCGGTAATGCGTACCGCTGCATATTCCAAACGACCACCCAAGGCGATGGCGAGGTTGGCAGGGATCGTCCACGGCGTGGTCGTCCAAATGAGCACCGACACATTAGCGTCAGCCAGCACAGGGTCGACATCAGCAAGCGATGCCGCAGCGTTGAATTTGACGAAAATAGAGTGCGAACGGTGATCGGCGTATTCCACTTCTGCTTCGGCTAATGCCGTTTGGCAGGAAGGGCACCAATGAACGGGTTTTGCACCGCGATACAAGCCGCCATGATGCAAAAAACGACCCATTTCACGCACGGTATTGGCTTCAAAAGCATAATCCATGGTGATATAGGGATTGTCCCAATCGCCTGCAATACCGAGGCGTTTGAAGTCTTCACGTTGCACATCAATCTGTGTCGCAGCATAGGCACGGCAGGCAGCACGAAATTCACTGTCGCTCACGTCAGCCATTTTGCGTTTTTTCTTTTTAAACTGCGCTTCCACTTGCAATTCAATCGGTAAACCGTGGCAATCCCAGCCTGGCACATACGGCGCGTCATAACCCATCATCGAGCGCGAACGCACGACAATATCTTTTAACACCTTGTTGACTGCGTGACCGATATGAATGGAACCATTGGCATAAGGAGGGCCATCATGGAGCACAAAACGCGGTGCATTTTGGCGTGTTTTGCGCAGTTGTCCGTAAATGTCGTCAGTATGCCATTGCGCTAAAATTTTTGGCTCACGCGCAGGGAGACTACCCCGCATAGGGAAATCAGTTTTAGGCAAAAATACCGTAGAGCGGTAATCAAAAGCTGGTGAATCAGACACGTTGTAGCAACCTCGTAACGCTGGAACTCCAAGAGTCAGCGTCGTAGCAATGAAGGATGGCAGTCGGTGGGTGGAACCTTATGCCAAAAGAATATGCGCGCAGTATAACCATCGAGAAACACTTTGCAGCATTGTTCATGATAAGAGCTGTTACTGTGTAATTATTCAGACCCCCTCAATCTAAATAGGTAAAGGCAGCCGTGGAACAGGCAAACCAGCTCTTCGATTTGAAATTACTTCAGCAAGATACTTCCATGGTGACTGCTGCCGTAGACGGCATGTCTCTATCACCCTGGCAAGAATGGCAAAAACCTTCGATCCCTCTTTGGTTCGCGTGCCAAAAGTTATTCTGCGCATAATAACCCAATGTCGTAATGCACGCTCTGCCTCATTATTAGTGAGCGGCAAATGAGGATGATCAAGAACGATAAAAAT
>JAUZQP010000006.1 GCA_030950965.1 Mariprofundaceae bacterium | reverse complement strand
AGCGTCCCAATGGTTTTGGATTGTATGATACATCGGGTAATGTCTGGGAGTGGGTGCAGGATAACTGGCACGATAACTATCGTGGTGCGCCATCGAATGGGGCGGTATGGGGTGGTGGCGATAGTCAGTCCCGCGTGAGTCGTGGCGGTGGCTGGTTCAACAGTGCGAGGATCTTGCAGTCTGCGCTTCGCGGCAACAACGTGCCCGGCGATCGCAGCTACTACATCGGCTTCCGCCTGCTGAGGCAGCCTTAGTATCACTTGGCACTTTTACCCTCTTACCCTTGGCGGTTTGGTAGCCGATTTCGCCCTGTAGCCGTGCATGCGTAGCAAGCGAAGCGCGAAGCTGCACAGCGGAAGGGCTAACTCGGCGGGTTATGTCGAAGATGGTTGAATAATGTACCCCCAAGCGGGGGTTCAGGGGGCGCAGCCCCCTGAATAATTTTTTTGAGGTTTTATGCTCATTCGTATTATTACATTGCGATTTAGTGCTGCGCGGGATGGCTTTGATGATAGCATGCTAACGGATTTCATTAAGGATAAATCCGTGGTTTCCTTGCGCGAGCACTTTTTTATCCGCAACGAAACGCCCTATCTGGCGGTGGTGGTGATTTACGAGCCGGTGCAGGAAGCACTGAAAGCGACCAAAGAGGGCGGCAGGCAACGGCAAAAAGATGAATCCTGGCGTGCATTATTAAACGATGAGGATATGCCGCTGTTTGATAGCTTAAGAAGCTGGCGCTCTGAACGCTGCAAAAAGGAGGGCATTCCACCCTATGTGATTTGCAACAACAGGGAGCTGGCGATGATTGTGGCGGCACGGCCACAAAACTTGACTGGTTTACTGCAATTGGAAGGCTTTGGCAAAGCCAAGGCTGAAAAATATGGGGAAGATATGTTGGCGTTGTTAAAGGATAATGATGGATAATCAGCAACCGATAACGGACAAGCATAAAGATTTAACCGTTTTTGTAAAATGGCTGGATTTTCTCGAATGGTTATTAAGTAGGTGCACAAAAGTCTTTTAACATTTCTAGCTTGCCTATTCGCGCGATATTCTTCGTTATGAAAAAACGTTATATATTAATAATATGCGCCGTTTTCATGCCTTGAATATCACGAAATATTCGGCGCAATAAATTGTTAAAAGACTTATGCACACCTACTTACCAGCTACTCTTTTATATGGAATAGCATCATTCCCATGTTGAGCAAATACCATGAGGTGATAATCATGGACTTACTGGGCTGTGGTGCATCTGATATGCCTTTAGCCTGAATTATTTATGAATCATCACGACGATTCATGAATAATTCAGGCTAGAAACTTACTGTCGCTTACACCTTCCTGCTACCGTCCATACAACTGAATCATGCTATGAAGCTGTTGCCAGCATGTTTCATCATTGTCTGGAAAGGTATCAAGTTGCCAGCTCCAGTTGTTTTTTATGGTGCCGGGGGTATTGAAACGGGCGGAACTGGGGAGAGCTAACAGGTCTTGCATGGGGATGATCGCCAGCTCTGCTGTGGAGGCTAGGGTAGCGCGGATGAGTGCCCAAGGCATGGCTTGGTCGTTGGTGGCTAGGTACTCACAGATGTGACTACGAACGTGGGGTTCGGTGCTTTTGTACCAACCCATCGTGGTGTCGTTGTCGTGCGTGCCTGTGTAGGCGACGCTGTCTGCCTCGTGGTTATGTGGCAAATAGGGGTTGTTAGCATCGCCACCAAAAGCAAAATGTAAAATTTTCATACCTGGGAGATGGAATGCACGACGCAGAGCCGTGACCTCTTCGGTAATCAGTCCCAAATCTTCGGCAATCAACGGTAGCGTTCCTAAGGCATCTTGCAAGCTTTGCAGCAGGGCTGCACCTGGCGCAGTGCGCCATTCGCCGATGCGTCCATCAGGCTGATCACCTGGGATTGCCCAATAGGCCTCTAGCCCTCGGAAGTGGTCAATGCGCATCCAGTGCATGCGGCGCAATTGATGCGCTACGCGCTGTTGCCACCATTGGAAACCATCTTCAGCCATCATATCCCAACGGTAGAGTGGATTACCCCAGCGTTGTCCCGTGGCAGAAAAGTAATCGGGAGGCACACCAGCAACATGGGTGCAGATACCTGTAGCGTCCAAGGTGAACAGGGATGTATTCGACCACACATCGGAAGAGTCATGGGCGACATAAATCGGCAAATCACCGAATAAAATCACGCCGCGTGCATCGGCATGTTGCTTCACGGTTTGCCATTGACGGTCAAAGACAAATTGCTCAAAACAGGTTTGTTGGAAGCGTTCAGGGCAGCTACTCGCTACCTCCTGCCATAAGTTCGCGTGGTACTGTTTCCATTGCTGCGGCCATTGCCACCATGCAGCATCGTTGTGCGCCTGTTTAAGGGCAGTGAAGGCTGCAAAATCATTCAGCCAGTGTTGATGCTGCTGTTGAAATATTTCCCACGCTTGTTGCAATGGCTCATCGTGTTGCAATCTGGCAAAAAAGCGCGTGGTAGCCATACCGCGTGCAGCATCTGCTGTGCATTCGCCTGCAATCACTTGCGCCAGTTCATGTTCGCTCAACCATTTTGATTGTGCAACATCCCGCAAATCAATCAGCTCAGGGTTTGCTGCGAAGGTGGACAGCGTCTCGTACGGAGAGCCGTGACCGTGGGTCGGGCCTAGCGGTAAAAACTGCCATACGCGGCAAGCGTTATCGGCTAACTGGTCGATGAATGCTAAAGCCTCAGCTCCGCATACGCCGTGGGCGAACGGACTGGGCAGAGATGTTAGGTGCAGCAACACACCTGCGCGCCGTGTGCCGTGAACGGCAGGGACGTTCACGCATTACCTCGGCGCATCGCTCCGCCATCTTCGGCAGCACCACCACCTAGGGAGATGGTTGCATCCAAACTGGCTGGTGGTGTGCGTTGCAATAGGGTGTACAAACGGCGTAGATGTTGGCGATATAGGCGATCAAAATCTTGTACGACATCAGAGGCATTGTAATCGCCAAACCACCAAAACCAATCCGACCCTTCGCAGATACATAATTGCGCTGTAGCAGCTTCTTGTTGCGTATCATCCAAGGCTTCAAAGGCTTCATCGTAAGCAACTTTTGCCTCAACTAATAGCTCCCAAGCACGGGTTTTGGCCCGGTCACCCATCCACGTAGATAAATTACCATAAACCCACGAGCCAGCCGTTAAAGATTCCAAACGTTGTGGCTTGGGGCAATGGGGTAAATAATCACTGAATGTGGTCATGCAATAATCAGGGTGATCGACCACTGCTTGGTACAGGGTGCGCAAGAAAGGAATGCCATTGCGGTAATAATGTTCCCATGCGTTTTCGCCATCCATGATGATCGAAACGATGGGTGCTTTCATCCCTTTGGTGCGCTCGCGAATCAGTGATAACTCGTGCATGAAATTGGCTACGGCATCGTTGGTGTCCCAGCTTTTGTATTGAAAACCAATGAGGTCGGAAAGGTTGTCGTCACGGAAAAAACAGGGTAACCGACGCTCTCCTTCACCTGCCAACCACGGTTGATACAGGGCGTGTGGCTGATCGTTACGAATATTCTGTTTAAGTGAGTTGTGCAAAATCCCTTCGCCTGTGGCACACCAATCAAAACCTGCATCGGCGAGCAAGCCCAGTGTCGCATCAGAAACCGCGCCTTCGGCAGGCCAGCAGCCTTGCGCAGGATGATTGAAATAACGCTGATGACTGGCTTGTGCTAGCGCGATATGTTCTTCAGCGCGTGCCTGTGCGCCTGGGTAGGCGGTGGCTGGAATCATCGCGTCAGGCACAGTCTCGCGGGCGGTGTTGAAGTCCAGCATTAAGGGAATAATGGGGTGAGCATACGGCGTGGTGGTTAATTCAATCGCGCCAGCTTCGTGCAATGCACGGTAACGTAAGGGAACTTCGGCAATCAATGTGGCAATAAGACTGAGTAAATCGCGGCGATCTTGCAGCGTGAATTGGCGTTCTTTTTCAAACAAACGATGTGCCACGTAATGCGGCTCACGAATCGTTTCGGCCAGCCAGCCAAGGTGGTACCAGGTCACTAAGTCAGTGAAATAATCATTGGATAAGTAGGATTGGTCTGGGTGTGATTGGCAATGCTCTGCCAAATGCCATAGCCGAGAATAGGCAGGGTAGCGGTGTAAATTATTGCCATGTTCTAAACGGAAGCAGCTTTTGAGCAAATAGTTGCGCTGTTCCGCACTGTAGGCTTGATTGTTCACCAAGGCATCCAACAGCGGATCGTGCATGGTGTCGGCTTTACCATCAAGGTAGGCGCGGATGTTCTGCGTGTATTCCTCTAGCTGCGCCGTCAACGAAGGCACGTAATTGACCACCGCACGCGCACCGGGGACAGCCTCTAGCACCGCTGCCATATCGGTATATTCCTTCATGGCATGCAGATACACCCACGGCAGGTGGTAATCACCTTGTTCGGCATCGCGGTAAAATGGCTGGTGCATATGCCAATAAAAAACAACATTTAGCGGCTGGGCAGTGGTCATAGTAAATCCTTTGGAAGTAAGTGGTGCAAACGAGGGGAAGCAGGGTGCAGGCAACACCCTGCTTGTAATCATTCACTCCCCCCACTGATTTTTCCGCCCTCTGCGTTGAAAGTGCTCATTTACCCAAGCGTAAACTGCGCGATTTCGCCTTGATGGCGAAAAAACAGAGGGGGTGTGAATGATTACCTTGCTCGACGTATCGAGATCAAGAGCTACGCAATCGGGGTTAGCCTCCAGAACGGCAATCAGTCCAAGCGGCCC
>JAUZQP010000059.1 GCA_030950965.1 Mariprofundaceae bacterium | reverse complement strand
GGCAACTCGCCCCATTTTTCGAGTTAAAACTCGATCCATGGAATCACCATGCATCTCGTTCTGCCTCGGAACTGAACTCGAGGTAGGGTTGCAACTCATCCACCCAATTTTTTTCAACTGACTCCTGTGTAGTAATCATTCACACCCCCTCTGTTTTTTCGCCATCAAGGCGAAAGCGCGCAGTTTACGCTTGGGTAAATGAGCACTTTCAACGCAGAGGGCGGAAAAATCAGTGGGGGGAGTGAATGATTACCCTGTGTATATTCGTTAATCCGAATGGCGCAGCTTCTTTTCAATGCTCATGGTCTGTCGTCGTACGCGTTCGCTTATTTGGGTGAGTAGTTCGTAGGCAATCGTATCCACGGTGCTTGCCACCGTGGATACGGTATGCTTAGCATCCCAAAAGATGGCCCGTTCACCCTTGTGGATGTGTAATTCACCAAGATCGACCATGCAATAATCCATGCATACACGACCCATGATCGGGCAGGGCGTGCCTTGAATATAGACGGTGCCACGATCCGATAAGGCGCGGGGTATGCCATCACCATAACCCGCTGCAATCACTGCCATCTGCATCGGTCTCTTGGCTATAAAGCTGCCGCCGTAACTGACGCTATCTCCTGCTGCCAACATGCGTGTTTGCACGATGGTAGCAGACAAGTGCATCACGGGCTTTAGACCTATGGTGCGATCTTCACAGGGTTCTATACCATACAGTGCAATGCCTGGGCGCACCACTTGGTAGCGATGATGGGGCAGGCTAAATATGCCAGCACTGTTGAGTAAGGAGGCATCCAGTTCGGGCATACGCTGTTGTACTTGCCCAAAGCGTCTACATTGATCTGCATTGAGTGGATGTTTAGGGGTGTCGGCACAGGCGAGGTGGGAGAGTAAGCCACGCACGGTGATGTCACTTTGCTGGCATGAACGGTGCAGTGCTGGTATGTCATCCGCTCCTGTTCGGTTCATGCCCGTGTCGAGTTTTAACCATACAGCACCATCGAAGCGCGCTTCTTGTAGTAATAGGAGCTGTGTGGGGTGCATGATTGCGGGGGTTAAATGGTGCGTTTGGCAGAGCTTCGCATCAGTGGCATTAATAATCCCTGCCAGCAGGTTAATGTCGACTTCGGGAGAACAGGTGGCTGGCAGCAGTTTACGCAGTTTCACCCCTTCGTTGGCATCGGTTACTGCAAAGCTTCGGCAACCTTCATCCAGCAACGGCAGAACGCATAGTGCTAAGCCGTGTCCATAAGCATTTGCCTTGACCACTGCCATCACTGTGGCATCACCCGACTGCTGTTGCAATATACGGAAGTTATAGCGTAGCGCGTCGGTATCAATGTCCGCTGTGATGCGGTGCATGGTCAAACAGTGCCTTTGTCCTGTAAGGAATCACCCACCTGCACACGTTGACCACGAGCAAAATCAAGCGCGTTCATGACGGCTTTTCCTTCTGGCTGTAGCGTGAGAATGCGGTAGCAGTAGCCATCGCCACACAGCACATCAAGACCATCATGCATAGCCATAATTTTGCCTGCTTCGGCTGTTTGGTTACAAGGCTGCACACTACCACTGATGATTTTGAGCCAGCGTTGTCGCCACTGTAAACGTGCGCCAGGTTTGGCAGTGAAGCAACGCACTTGGCGATCAATCACTTCGGCAGGGCTTTGCCATTGAATGAGACGATCATCTGCCGTCAACTTGGCAGCGTAATTTGCTCCCAACACATCCTGAGGCACAGCATGTAACACGGATTCGGCAATGTTTTTGAGCACAACGGGGAGCATGGTTACCCCCATTTGTGCTAATTCCGCCCATAATTGTTGACCCGTGGTGGTGTCGGAAATCGGCAGTATGGTGGTGGCATAGACAGGCCCTGTATCCAACCCCTCTTCCATACGCATGATGGATACCCCTGTTTGAGTATCACCAGCCAATAAGGCGCGTTCGATGGGCGCGGCTCCACGCCAACGGGGTAATAATGAGGCGTGAATATTGATCGGAGCGATACTCACGGCTTGCAACCACAGCGGTGGAATAATCATACCGTAAGCTACCACGACCAGAAAATGCGCCTCTTTATGCTGTAACCATGCTAAATCTTCGGTATTATCTTTGAGAGAGGGCGGCGTGATGCAATCGAAACCTTGCGTCAGTGCCAGCCGCTTCACTGGTGATGGTGTTAGCTTCATACCACGCCCTGCTTTACGGTCAGGTTGGGTGATGACACCGACCACTTCAATATGAGGGTCATCACATAAGGCTTGCAAACATTGTGCGGCAAATCCAGGTGTACCAGCAAAAACGACTTTCATTCGATGAAGTGCTTTTTCATGCGTTTCACAATCATCCGTCGTTTGAGTGGTGATAAATAATCAACGAATAATCGCCCATCCAAATGATCGAATTCATGTTGTAGTGCTGTTGCCATGAATCCTTCAAATTCTGACTCATGCGTGCTACCTTGTTCATCCTGCCAGCGCAGGCGTATGGCTGATGGACGTTCCACCTCTTCATACGTTTCGGGGACTGACAAGCAGCCCTCTTCATAGATGGAGGTTTGCTCACTTTTCCATGTGAATACAGGGTTGATCCATACTTGAAGGTGTCGCGTGTCTGTTTTTTTATTTTCCTCGTTGCGCCAGATGGTATCTGTTATGGCGATACGCAGCGAAGCACCGACCTGCGGTGCAGCCAAGCCCACACCCGGTGCGTCATACATGGTTTCTGCCATGTCACTGATCAAGGTGGTTACACGATGACTCAAAGGAAAAGTTACGGGCTGGGCTACCGTTGCCAGTATAGGATCGGGGTAAATGATGATGTGACGAACACTCATGCGTTATCGCCCTCATCGAGATCAAAAGCGGTGTGTAACAAACGGACTGCGCGATCAACATCCGCCTCTCCCAACACTACCGTGACTTTGATTTCACTGGTGGTAATCATTTCGATATTCACGCCTGCATCAGCAAGTATTTGGAACATGGTTTGTGCCACGCCAGCATGTGACTTCATGCCTACGCCGATGATTGAAACCTTGGCTACATCATCCGAACCCGCTACATGACTTGCCTTTAAATCGGCACAGTGTTGGTGCATGATTTCCATGGTTTTACGGTAATCTTCTCGCTCGACGGTGAATGTAATATCCGTCATGCCATGAGCGCTGATATTTTGCACAATCACATCGACGTTAATATCCGCTTTAGCAATGGGGTTGAAGATACCTGCGGCAATACCTGGCTGGTCAGGAATCCCCTGCAAGGTGACTTTTGCCTCATTACGATTGTACGCCACGCCTGTTACACTGGCTTTTTCCATACTGGTATCCTCCCGGCACACCATACTGCCGGTAATATTGTTGAAACTGGAGCGTAAATGAATGGGCATGCCATACTTCATCGCCAAGCCGACGCTACGTGTTTGCAGGACTTTAGCTCCCAGTGAAGCAAACTCCAACATCTCTTCATAGCTGATTTGTTTGATCTTATGCGCGTTTGGAACGATGCGTGGATCCGTGGTGTAAATACCATCCACATCGGTATAAATATCACACACATCGGCGCGCACGGCAATAGCGATGGCTACGGCTGATGTGTCTGACCCGCCACGCCCTAATGTGGTGATGTTGCCATCTATATCCACCCCTTGGAAGCCCGTAATAACGGCAATACGCCCAGCATCCATGGCAGCAATAAGGTGGTTGGCATCAACGTGGTCAATTTTAGCTCGTCCAAATGCTCCAGAGGTACGCATACCGAGCTGCGCGCCGTTCAACGAAAACGCATCAATACCCAAGTGATCGAGCTCCATGGCTAACAGGGTGGCACTGGCTTGCTCACCCGTTGCCAATAAAGCATCTACTTCCCGTTCACAAGGACAATCAGAAATATCTTGCGCTAACGTTAACAGTCGGTTGGTTTCGCCTGACATAGCGGATACCACCACCGCAATTTGATGACCACGATGGTATTCATCACGTACAATACGTGCTGTTTCTTTAATGCGAGCGACTCCGCTCATCGACGTGCCGCCGAATTTTTGTACGATTCTCATGAGTTATAATTCCATCAAAAGGTTCTGTGCCATACTTTATTTCAACGGTACCGTGGCAATGCCAATTTTGCCCATGCCGAGCTCACGCAGTGTGTCGAGCACGTAAACTACGCGTTTATGCTGTGTGTCACCATCGGCACGCAATACCACGCGCATGTTAGGGTCGCCTTTGCTGATGTTAAGGATGCGGCGGCGTACATCACCATCTTCCACGGGCTCTTCTTGAATGTAAATGAGCCCTTTTTTATCAATGCTAATGGCGACCTCTTTTGCTTTTTTATTTTGCTGCGTGGCATGACTGGCAGGAAGCTCCAGCTTTAAAGTGTTAGATACACTGAAGCTGGTGGAAACCATGAAGAAAATAAGCATCAAAAACACCACGTCCACCAATGGCGTGATGTCCACCAAAAATGGTTCGCGGCGT